>JALVBA010000128.1 GCA_027010905.1 Marinilabiliaceae bacterium | reverse complement strand
GGGGAGTATGTGATAGGCGAGGATAAATCAGCCCCTCCCCTGCCCTCCCCTGAAGGGAGGGGGTTAAAGATGTTGTTTGTCATAGTTGTTATTCTTTGGTAATTAATCATGTTACATTCAATACTCTTCTCCTCCCCTTAGGGGAGGCCGGGAGGGGTCTCTCTTCCTACACTCCCAGCTCCTCCACCAACATTGTCATCATCTCAGTTGCTTTACCTTTCAGAAAAACATCTGCTATTGATGTATAATTGGATGTTGTAATATTAATCTCAATTATCTTTTTACCCCTCTCTTTTGCCCTGAACGGAATCATTGATGCCGGCATAATCTCTCCTGTTGTACCTACCAGAATAAAAACATCAGCATCGGCAGCCTCAGCCCACGATTTTGAATTTGCAGGCTCAGGTATCGGCTCACCAAAAAATACGAAATCGGGTTTAAGCAACCCTCCACACTTATCACATTTGGGTGGCAGGGATGACAGATCAACATCTGACACCTTATGAATTTTAGAACAATCCATACATATCAGGTCACGCGAGTTACCATGAAACTCATACACCTCTTTGTTACCGGCTCTCTGGTGGAGGTTGTCGATATTCTGCGTGATGATTGATTGTAGCACTCCTGCCTTCTCCATCTCAGCCAATCCGAGATGTGCCGCATTAGGCTCTGCCACACCCATAAAATCGTAAAACAGCTCTTTGATTACAATCCATGCTTTTTCAGGATTCTGTTTGAAATAGTCGATATCAAGAATTATCGGATCGTACTTGTTCCACAATCCTCCCTCACCCCTGAATGGAGGGATACCGCTCTCAACAGAGATGCCTGCTCCGGTGAATGCCACTGTGCGTGATGAGTTTCTAATTAGTTCTGCTACCTGTTTAATCATTTGCTATGCTCCTTTACCCCCTTTCAACAACCTTACATACTTTTTCATGTAGAGATGCTCCTCAAAATCACCAAATCCATAACCTGAAAGTATCTCTTTCCAGTCGCGTTCTATATAGTCGAAAGCGTATTTACACTCAACCTTTTTAAATACAAAACGGTAAAGTGCCGGCATGGCATCCATGTCAAATTCAGCAAAGTCAAGAATATAAAATGCTCCGCCCGGTTTAAGATGTTTATATGCGTTTTTTATCACTTCACTTCTTACCTCATGTGGGAAGCCGTGAATAACAAAGCTAATAAATACTTTATCGTAAGTCTCTCCCAGATCAACAGGGACATCAATACGTTTATTGATAAATTTCACCCGTGTGTCACCCTTGAAAGTATTAAGGAATTGCTCTTCCATTTCGGGTGATATATCAAGTCCTGTTATACGTCCGTTATCACCCAGATAACTGCTAATCAGTTTTGAGTTACGGCCTGTGCCACACCCGAGGTCAAGGACAGTATCATCTTCTTCAATCTTCATTTGTGCAATCACCTTTTTTATAAACCCATTGTAAAATCCGAATGAACCAATGTTCATGAATTTGTCATAGTTTTTCGAAACGAATGGGTTCAGCTCAACCCCGGAATCAGGATATATTTTTTTCATAATCAAATTTTATTTTATCAGTATACTCAGTTTAAAATTAAAGTTTCTACCCATATTATAAAAACCTATATCCTTTAGTGTGGAGAGGTGGTCATAATATGTTTTGTCAAGTATATTGTTTGCAAAGATACTAAACTTCATCTCCTGTTTAACAAGTTTCATTTCGAAACGTAGCGATGCATTCAGCAAAAAATAGTGTTCCGTTGCTGTTTCAAGCTCATAGGGTCTGTCTTGATTAAAAGAGTAAACAGGATTAATATTAAAGTTAACTTTCTTAATAAAACTTTTGGTGCTCAGCGATGATGTAACATTAAAAATTAGTTTGTCCTGCGGAATAAAAGGCAGAGGGTTACCATTGTCAAGTGATGCCCTTACAAGTGAATATCCGGCATTCAGCTTCAGCCAGTGGAGGGGATTGTACTCTGCTGACAACTCTGTGCCAAATATGGCAGCATCCTGTTGTTGATAGCGATAGATATCTAGTCCGGCAGTGGTTGTGTCAGTTGTGGGAGCCAGAAAGATGTAATCAAATATTCTGTTATAATACCCCGAAATATCGAAAGAGATTTGACCGGCATGGTAGTGTACTCCAAGGTCAGCTTCTACATTTCTCTGCGGAATAAAATCCCTCGAACCCATCTCATACCTGTTTCCATGAACTCCATCCTGCAATAGCTCAGCTATTGACGGAGTGCGATAGGCCGAAGCAATATTACCCCGAATAAGAAAAGCCTTCTTAACCTTCCATGTAAATCCGGTAGAGAAACTCACGTTACTGTAACTCTCATGAAATGGTTCAAGAATATATCCCGGCACATTTGACTTCGGCTGCTCAGGCGCATCAATTGCTTTGTAATCATACCGCAAGCCAATCTGGTAAAAAGTCTTCTCCCCAAAAAGATATTGCCACAATGAAGCCACAGAAGCCGTTGATTGATTAAAGTCAGGCAGCACATGATTTGGAGCATCTCCATTTCTGTTTGATTGTGACAGACCCTGCGTAACCAATATCAAATTACTCTTCTCCGAAAAGTCATATTGTCCTTTAAGTTTCCAAAGATAACTTTTCAGATTCATGTCAACCAGAGTAGAAACCGGGCTCTCAGGATTACCTATCAGCCTCCTTTTATTATCCTGATAGCTGAAATTAATATCAAGTTTCAGTTTGTTCAGAAAGAGTCTGTTTTCTGCTGACACCAAGTGGTTATCGAGGTTTTGATACCAAACCTCATTCTTTCGGGAATTATCTTTAGTGAGCGCAATGGCCGGAGGATTTGTTATTCCCGGCATCAGCTTATTGTAATCATAAAACAGTTTTGAAATTAGCTTACCGTTACGATAACCGGCAAACAGCTTTCCGCTGTAAGAGTTGTTCCGTGAGTTCGAGACTTGTGTTCCTCCACCCGAATAGTAATCGGCAGAAGAGCTGAGATATCCTGTAGCTCCGGCAAAAAAGTTATCTCCACTCCCTTTTATATTGATGCTGTTAACTGTACTGTGGTCGTTAGTGTTGAATGAGGTAGAGATGTCAGATGCGATTTTACCAACGGGGGCAGGTGGAGTTTTAATAAAATTGATAACACCTCCAACAGCATCCGAGCCGTAAAGCAGTGATGCCGGACCTTTAATAATCTCTACACTCCGCACATCACTCTCGTCGATAGTGTATGGATGGTCTTCTGAGAACTGGAAATTCTCCATCCGGATACCGTTATTCAAAATAACAATGTTGCTGGTAGAGAGACCCCGTATAACAGGAGTGGCAATATTATTACCCTTGCTGATGGTACTTACACCCGGAACCTGCTCCAACTTTTTAAAGAGGTTCGCTTGCGGAGACATATCCAAAACATCTTTACTGATATTATCTATCTTCAATGCATTTTCATGCTGACTGCCGATACGGCCACCTGTCACAACTACCTCCTGCGAATGAATAACGGTAGGTTCAAGTGCCATGTCAATACTTTGACTACCCACCGTTGAATTAATAGTTGCAATACGTGTTTTGTACCCCATAAAAGAGAATTGTATCTTAAATAGTCCTTGCGGAATATTCGAAATGGAGTATGCTCCTTCGTCATTAGTAATAGTACCCTTTTGCAGCTCGGGTATATAAATATTCACCCCCGGCATTGATTCTCCGGTTACTGTGTCAGACACTCTGCCTGATAATGCTGTTTGAGCAAAAAGCAGTTGGGGAGATAAGAGTAGGAGCAAGAGCCCCTTCCATCTTACCCCCATAGAATGAGAAATTCTGAATGATTGCATTATTTTAATATTTAATTTCATGTTTACTAAAAACAGCTCCTTTCCTACGGGTAGATTATAAAATTCGGCTCTATGTCAAACATAGTGGTTATATCTAAATAATCCTTCCTTTTTTGTCTACAAAAAAGGAACAAAAAAAATCAAGGCTTATTTCTGAAAGCACTTTCCGTATGCTTGAAGATTAAGTTCGTTTGGGTGATCTCCTCATATCTTCGGAGCTTCCCAATCTCCCTAAATCTTCAAGCACACTCCAAGCACAATCAGAAAGAGGCCGCAAAAAAAATACAGTTGTCTATTTATATTCAAAATCTTTAATCTTGCTTTTCACCCACTACAAACGACATAGATCCTAAAATTCGGCTCTATTTTTTACAATCCATCTTTTTAATAAACCATAACGATGAAAGGATAACTACAGCAAATAGTAAGAAGAATATTTTAAAACCAAACAGACCTATCAGCACTCCACCAAAAAGAGGAAACAGTGCAGGCAGGATGTTTCCAGCTCCGGCAAATCCCGCATAGAGTGCTCTATTCTCATGACCCGAAATCTCTAACATCACGCCATTCATTGTGATGCTGTAGAGCGAGTAGACCACTCCTCCAAAAATAAACAGGTATTTTATCAGGTGAACATCTGAGATAAAATAGGTAGAGAGAACCACAAACAGGGAGAGAATAACATTAAAGTATAGTAAAACTTTATACTTTGTTTTTCCGGCCATGAAGAGAATCAATAAACTCACTGATACCACTCCCGCCACTTTAAAGATGAGAAAATTCCCGGTATCGCTACTCACTGAATTAAGTACCTTCTTTGCATAGAGAACAACAAAGGGCATAAATGACATTGCAACACCTTGTGTATTGATAAACCCAAGAAAATAGACCAGCTTCTTATTCTCTTTAAGCTCCTGCTTCATAATGCTGAAAAAGTGTGTGACGCCTTTTATCCGTAAAACGGATGGTTTAACCTCCTTAATATTCCAAAAACCCAAAGATGCAATTAGCAATAGTATTCCTCCAATGTAGAACATGTAAGAGTAATTAACCGGAAATTCGGCAAGCGTCAGGGTTCTCTTAGCCAGAAATGCCGAGAGTAAAATTATTGTACCCGAGATAATCTGACGGGTAGAGAAAAATGTTTTTCTTTTCTCCTGTAAAATAGATTTTCCTATCAGGTCAATATAGCTGATATTGGCAAATGCTCCACTCAGCGAAAAAACAGTGATAAGTACAAAAATAAACCACAGTAGCGAGAAGGAGTGATGCACTTTTAAGTAGAAGAGGATTGTACCGAGTGCAATTAGCGAAAATACCCGTAGGTTAATTCCCCAAAGCAAAAATCTCTTTTTGTAAGGTTTATTGCTTAGGTAGGGGGCGAAAAATATTTGAGTGAAACTTGAGCCTCCAACCATTATTGCCGACATCAGGCCAATGTGAAACGCTGTCCCTCCCGATTCAATCAGCATTGCAGGAATCACGGTGTCTACATCCATAAACACCTGAGCAAATGCCAGAAAGCCTGCATGCCACAGGAAGGCCTTTATGTTATGCTTCGATATTTTATCAGTTAATGTCATAATTAATTCAATAGAGTGAATCTCAAGTCATTTGCGTTTTGAAAAGAGCAGTCTCAATTTAGCTTCTTTCAAATTTTCTTAGAATAGAGATTAATATCTGACAGCTCAATTATCCGATTAATAAAAATAACTTCTACTCTCTGAGATCAACAAGTTTAAAGTTTTCAGGGGTTTGGTTTAGTTGCTCCTCAATAGAGGAGATGTGCATGGGCAGTTTTTGCATAGCATGGTCAAGGTCATCAGATGAGGTTATCACCGGAATAAAGTGTTGATTTATGATTTTGATATTTCTCCCAAATTGTTTCGACATTAGCACCTTTACATTCTTGCTTTTTAAGAATCGGACAATTTGCTCCCCTTTATTCTTATCTCCGTGATGATGTTCACCTACATCGTTATCACTATCTTTAAAGATATTCTTTTCTGTTACAAACTCTGCAAATCCCTTGCCATTCCATTCTGAGATGATGAATTTATCAGAATCTCCAAAATGCTTTTTTGCAAACTCGTTATCGTTGTTTAATGCAAATGCAAACTTAATATTCATAGTTGTTTTGTTTAATTATTTATGTTTTATTAATCTCTCAGCTTTCTCAATATCACTTTCCAAAAGCTTATTTTACTGTCTTTTAACTCCTTTTATCACAACAAAGCTACCCTCATTGTGTCCCTCTTTGGGTTGCTGTATCTCTTTTATTTTTGTCATTGAACCAAAAACCGTCTGAAGTGTTGCTTCCGGTTTGAACCCTGCATCTTTCAAAAGCTCCAAAATCTCTTTTGTACTAAAGAATGTTGCCTGTTTGTAGAAGAGGCTTTTTGCTTTCTCTTCTAGATAGATCTTTCCAACAGGACTCTCTTTATCAACAAATGCAACAACTACTGCTCCATCTGGCTTCATAACTCTGAATATCTCCTCAAAAGTTTTATTCGCATCATCAACAAAACAGATGGTGGTAACCATCAAAACATAGTCGATGGAGTTTGTTTCGTAAGGCAGATTTTCTGCCACACACTCTGTTACTTTCAGTTCTCTTGTTTCAGCTTTTCTTCGCATCTCCTCTGATGGGTCGCAGCCCTCTCTAATACCGAGAGGTGCAGCAAATAGTCCGCTACCAATCCCCACCTCAATACCCCGACCTGAGGGTGGAATCACTTCTCTTATCGCCTCCAACTCTGACAGATATACAAACCGGTTACCGTCAAACCACTCTTCGTACTCTTTCAGATGATTATCAAAAGGTTCTGTCTTTGCCATTTTATTTTAGTGTTAAAGGGTTGTAAAATGATAGGGCTTCTCTCTATCATTTAATTGCTTTCCACACTTCTTCAATCATTTTTGAGATTTCGGAATGTGGGTTGTACTCCACTATTGTTTGTCCGATAACCATTGATTCTACCATCTGTTTGTCGAAAGGTATTTTCGCCAACAAAGGTATATTTTTCTTTTCTAAAAGAGCTTCTATTTCACTCACTACTTCTCTGTTGATGTCGTACTTGTTTACCAAAGCAAAAGAGGGGATTTTAAACGACTCGATAAGCTCTACAACCCTGCCTACATCATGAAGTCCCGAATGGGTCGGCTCAATAACAAGAAGTACGGCATCCGTTCCGGTAACCGAAGATATTGCAGCGCACCCAATGCCGGGAGGGCCGTCGTTTATAACATACTCAGCACCGGTCTCCTTTGCAATCTCTCTTGCACGTTGCCTGACCTGACTAACCAGTTTCCCTGAATTCTCCTCTCCGGATCCCATTTTAGCATGTACCATCTTTCCCATTCGTGTGTTGGAAACATACCAGTAGTTGTTGCTGTTTCGTTGCGATGTAATAGCCTGCACCGGACAAACCCTCTCGCATAGCCTGCACCCCTCACACTGAAAAGCATTAATGTACAACCCTCCCATATCTTTATAGTGAATAGCATCAAACCTACAGTGGTCAACACAGATGCCGCAACCGGCACATTTGTCATCATCAATTGATGCTACGTAACCGCTAAAAAAAGTGTGCTCTTCAACTACTTCAGGATGGAATATCAGATGCAGGTCGGCCGCATCAACATCGTTATCGCAGAAGACGGCATTCTTAGCTGTCGATGCGATGGCTGCTGTAATGCTTGTTTTGCCTGTACCTCCTTTTCCACTTAGTATTGTTATCTCTTTCATAATTAGGAAGCCCCCCTCAATCCCCCCTAATGGGGGGAAGCTGATAGACTATGATAAATAAATTTTGTTACTGTTTATGCTTTTTTCATTTTCCCAGAAAAGGTATTAATCTCTTTTTCTATTTAGTATCTCCTTCCCTTTCCAATTTCTCAATAATCTCAATATATCTCCTCTCAATATCCGGGGAGATATCTGTTAACAGATTTCCTTCTGCATATTTTGAGGCATAATCCTTATCGAAAGGAATCTCTCCAATAATTTCGATTTCTTCCTCTTTCAGGTAGTCGTATATTTTATTGTCGCCTAGCCCGGCTTTGTTGATGATAACTCCAAAAGGCTTGTTTATCTCCTTTAAAAGCTCAACCATTAGTGACAGGTCATGCAGGCCGAAAGGTGTAGGTTCGGTAACTAGTAGGATATAATCCACATCCGAAACAGTCTCTACTACAGGACAACTTGTTCCGGGAGGTGCATCGAACAGAATCCAGTCGGCATCTTCGGGAATCTGTTTTTTTAACTCTTTGATGAGCATGGTCTGCATAGCTGAACCTATTTTCAATCTTCCTTCAACCAAACCTCTACCTGTACCGGTCTCATAAAATGTAACTTCCCCTATTGGTTCAGGATACTCTTTCATGGCATCAAATTCACAAGCCACCAGACAGGCACCGCAAGAGTGACAAAGAGATGCGTTAACCTCAGCAAATTTAACAGGAGGAATAACAACAATAGCATTGTACTCGCACCATTCAGAACACTTACGGCAATAGGTACACTTGTCGTTATCGATACGTGGAACCAACTGATTTACGGTCTCCTTTTTCACTATGCGTGAATCTTTGAAGAAGAGCAGGTCGTTAGGCTCTTCCACGTCGCAATCAACCAACTGAACTTTCCCCGTTTTAAATTTATTAATGAAGTGATACAGGTTTACCGAAACAGTTGTTTTTCCTGTTCCCCCTTTTCCACTTGCTATTGCTATCTTTTTCACTCAAATATCTTTTCTAACATTAATTCAAATTAGCTTTTCGCAACTGTTTTTGAAGTTCCAAAGTGTGATCAACAGCAAAATCATTTTGTGCTATTGTTTTAATCTGAGAAACGATGAAGTTTCTCTTTTGCTAACCTATGGATTTTTGTCGCTAAAAATGGGTTTGTTGTCTCCCATTCATCGCTTAATAGTTGATTTGCAGAAAACAAGAAATTCTCTGCAACCTCATCCGTAGGTTTAAACTTTCGGATTAACTTCTCTGCCGTCTTAGTATGGCAAAAATAACACTCTTGTCTCATTTTAACTTAATGATCGCAGTAGTTCGACAGAAGTTGTAATTCTCCTTTTAGGAAGCTATCTACAAGTTCACGAGCCGGTAGTTGATTTGCTCCAACAAACACATTTACCATGTTTTTGTTAAATATTTGTATTGCCATTTGCCCCATACCTCCGGCAATAATATCAGTTGCTCCTTCCTCGGCAAGCCATTTGGGCAGCACTCCCGGTTGGTGTACAGGAGGTATTACTTTTGTTTCTGAAACAACTGCATTATCAGCTACATCAAATAGTTCAAAAAACTTACAATGTCCGAAGTGAGCATCCAACATTCCGTTTGCATCGATAGGTACAGCAATTTTTCTTTTCATATTATTTTTTTTAATGTTATAAATCATATAGAATGATATTAAAACAATCGTGCATCATTTTGGGTGCACGATTGTTTTGATTTTCAGGTCGGAAATTCTCATATTCCAACACATCTCTTCTACCTCCCCTTTCGGAGAAGTATGTTTGGTCTCAGGATCTACCAACGACCTCTTCCGGCTCCAAAGCCTCTTCCCCGGCCTGCTCCTCTACCGCCACCGGCAAAGCCACGACCTAAACCACGACCTCTTCCGGTACCGACTGGAAAGTCAGTTTCGGGATTATCAGCATTGGAGACGTTGTTGTTGGGATTACATCTTCCCAACGACCTTCCTGTACGTGAACCTTTTCCTTCCGGTCCGGTTCTGTCAAATCCAGGCATAGCTACCTCCTTTTTTAGTTAATAATTATTTATTTGATTTTTCTGATGATATCATCAATCGACAACTCGTCGTCCTGAATAATCACCATTTGAATATTAAACTTATCCAACAAATCTTTTGCTTTAGGGCCAAAATCACCGGAAATAACTTTTGTTACTCCCAGTTCAACCATATATTCAACTGTTTTTGTTCCTGCACCGCCCTGTGCATCTTTGTTCTCATTTTTGTGAAACTGAGTTTTTCCTGTTTCACTATCTAAAACACAAAACCATCCTGCACGTCCAAACCTTTTATCGAATAGTGAACTTAATTCGTTTCCTGTTGCTGTAATTACTGTTTTCATGATTGTTTATCTTTTTATTTAATTATCTGCTTATTTTTCTTTCCGAATAATGAATGCTTTGTCACTACAATTGGTTTACTAATTCTATTCTTTCAGATCTACACATTGGGCAATGCCTGTGTCTGTGGCGTGGAGGTATCGTAAAACGCACAAAACACTCATCGCATACATACCAGTTTTTGTCCATCAATGCATTTCCATAAACTGACCGAATCTCTTTAGATTCAACCAGTGCTTTAGCAATTTTTCTGCGAGCACTTTCGTAAATCCTCGCAAATGTAGCCCTTGATACACCCATCAGCTTTGACGCCTCAAGATGATTCATCAAATCATAGTCAGCCAGTTTAAGAGATTCGTACTCTTCGTAAAGCAGTTCAATGTAACCTGCCGACTCACGGTTCGACCCATAGGGTTTGTATCCTTTGAACCCCGGAGGTGTAACAACTCTTCTTAATCTTCTTCGCCTTGGCATTACTACAAGCTGATATTGTTATGAGAATATTCTCACTGCAAATATATTGAGAATATTCTCATAATGCAAGAAAAAACAAAAAAAGTGAAGTTATGACTTGAAATATTTATCAAGAGTCACACCTCACTAATATTATTACAAATACTATAACTCCGGGATAGCCTTAGCAACATCGTCCATTAGCCAGAATGGAGTAGAGGTGCCACCACAAATCCCTACTCTTTCAACTGAATTGTTAAACCAGTTTTCATCAAGCTCTCCGGGGTTACTTACGAAATAGCTGTTTTCGTTATTCCTTTTACACTCGTGATAAAGCATTTTTGAGTTACTGCTATTCTTGCCTCCTACAAACACTATTACATCATATTTCTTTGAGAATGAGCGAAGATGTGCAAATCTGTCTGAGACCTGTCGGCAAGTTGTATTGTTAGTCTTGAAAATGGCAGTATTGCTTATTCGTTTTTTAATCTCACTAATCATCTGTTTTATCTTGTCAACATTCATAGTAGTTTGTGAGAATGTTTCAATAGGCCGGGAGTAGTCGAGCTTGTCAAGATCTTTAACACCTTCAATAAGTATTCCCTTTCCCTCTGTTTGACCCATCAAGCCAATAACTTCGGCATGACCGGCTTTCCCAAAAATAACCAACTGACCATTAATGTCAGCCAGTCGTTCACAAGCGTTCTTAACCCTTTGCTGAAGTTTCAGCACCACAGGGCATGTTGCGTCAATAACTTTATGTCCGTTCTTTTTTGCGGTAATGTACGAATCGGGAGATTCACCATGAGCTCTGAAAAGGATAGCTTTGCTTTTCATTGTGCTGAACGAGTAGTGATCGATAGTGACCATCCCTTTATCTTCAAGCCGGGTTATCTCCTCCTTGTTATGTACAATCTGACCGAGGGAGTATATCTTCTCGCCTCTCTCCAACACTTCGTCCGTTGCTTCAATAGCTTTAACAACGCCAAAACAAAACCCCGATTTTTTATCAATCTCCACAACCATTTTCAATTTGTTAATGAGCAGATGTGTTAATGCAACAATGTAACTGTAAAATGGTTTATTATTAACCCTTTTGAATATTTTCAACAATCTTAACTAGCCAGTATAGCTGCTCCTCTTTAGTAAGCTTACTGTTGTCAAGAACAATAGCATCATCAGCCTGTTTCAGCGGACTTATTTTGCGGGTGGTGTCAAGCAGGTCACGCTCATCAATGTTTTTTACAATCTCTTCAAGAGAGGCAGCCTCCCCTTTTTCCAGAAGCTCCTTGTGTCGTCGCTCTGCACGTATCTCCGGGCTGGCAGTCATAAATATTTTCAGGTCAGCATTAGGTAAAACTACAGTCCCAATATCCCTTCCATCCATCACAACTCTTCCCTCCTTTGCCATCTTACGTTGCAGCTCAACTAACTTGTTACGAATAAAATCAATGGTACTAATAAGGCTAACCTTATTGCTTACATCCAATCTTCGTATTTCACCTTCAACGTTTCTATCGTTCAGATAAGTCTCATTAATCTTGGTTTTCCGATTAAAGACAAAGGAGATATCTATTTTAGGGAGATGCTCTTCGAGAGTTTTCAAATCAATCTCATTACCATTAATAAGATTGTGTTCCATTGCATAAAGGGTAATAGCACGATACATGGCACCGGTGTCGATATAGGCATAATTCAGCTTTTTAGCTAAATCTTTTGCTATTGTACTTTTTCCGCACGATGAGTATCCATCTATAGCTATAGAAAGTCTGTCTCTTCTCTTCTCCATTATAGTCTTTTTTACTTAAAATTTTTCGTGCTTCAACACTCCCGATTTGACTGGAAGCCCTCTGGCTCTTTTACCCCTCTTCTTTGTTGTTATTAAAGAGAATTTAATGGGGTAAAAGTACTTATTTCAATATTTGCGACAAACTTTTTTCTCTAATCTTTGACATAACTCAAATATCCATTTATTAGAATTGTTCTACTTAAGAGTCCTAATTTAGGCCGACACGTCATAATCCCTCAGGGCATCATTTAGTGAAGTCTTCTTATTTGTTGACTCTTTACGACTGCCAATAATTAGTGCAACCGGAACCTGATAATCGCCGGCTGGAAACTTCTTTGTGTATGACCCGGGTATCACAACCGAGCGAGGAGGTACGTAGCCTTTGTACTCTTTAGGTTCGTTACCCGTTACATCAATAATTTTTGTTGAGCCTGTAAGCACTACGTTAGCCCCAAGTACAGCCTCTTTACCTACATGGCATCCTTCAACAACAATACAGCGGGAACCAATAAAAGCATTATCTTCAATAATTACGGGAGCAGCCTGAACAGGTTCCAACACTCCTCCGATACCAACACCTCCACTCAGATGTACATTCTTGCCTATCTGAGCACAACTACCTACTGTAGTCCAGGTGTCAACCATTGTGTGAGAGTCAACATAAGCACCAATATTAACATACGACGGCATCATTATCACACCGCTAGCAAGGTAGGCTCCATAACGTGCCACAGCATGAGGAACAACGCGTACGCCCAACTCTTTATAATTCTTCTTCAGAGCAATCTTATCATGAAACTCTAAAGGACCAACTTCAATCGTCTCCATCTTCTGAATAGGAAAATAGAGTATCACAGCTTTCTTCACCCACTCGTTTACCTGCCAGCCATCACCCTTCGGTTCAGCTACTCTTACCAGTCCTTTGTCAAGTTTCTCAATCACTTCCCTAACCGCCTCAACTGTCTCCGGTTTTCCCAAAAGGTCTCTGTTCTCCCAAGCACTCTCTATCTGAATCTTTAAGTCTATCATGTTTATATATTTTACATTGTGTTGCAAAAATAACACGAAATTCGGAGTTTCCCAGATCAAATGGAATTAAAGGCATTTTTCCATTGGTGTGATGTTTAATTTTTCAGTAACATTGTAAGCAATTCTATTTATACTACTTCTGGAATATCATACCTTACGGGGTTTCCATTTTTAACTTGTATGTTAATGGCTATTAATTATTCCTAAATAAGGCAAACCCATAGTGTTACATCCTGACAACCTCCCTATATTCACATTTGTAAAATGTATCAATAAGAGATATTACAATGAATAGTCCAAATTTATCCTATAGAATAGTATTGGCGCTGGGATTAATATTGTTTACGGTTAAAGTTTTTTCGCAGGAACAAGTTAAAGAGTTAATACTGACCAATTTCATTGTGCAAACTACTGATTCCCACTCAGTAATTCCCTTCTCCTTTGTAGCTAATATGAGAACAGGGGATGGAAAAGAGGCTAAAGGAGACGGGAGCTTTAATATGTATGTAGCTCCGGGTGATTCACTTATCTTTAAATGTATGGGATATGCTGATACAACCTGGGTAGTGAGTTCAGAAAATATGCAATTGGATACAATACCCCTCAATGTTGAAAAGAGGTCATACTCATTAAACGAAGTGAAGATTTACCAGTGGAGGTCTTATGCTGCATTTAAACAGATGTTTTTGTCTCTGAAAGTACCCTCTAAAAAGCCGATAAGCTTTGCTTTTGATATCAATGCCGGAGAACTAAATGCTCTTGCAAAAGCAAAGTCCGGGTCTTTCGGACTTACTTTTTCAACCGGAGGTAAAACATGGGTGCCTAAAGAGAAAAGAAAACTAAATAGTATTATTGCATTCGAGAAACAAAACGAGCGATTGAACAGATTAACATCTCATGAAAACATTATGGCCTTTACCGGCTTTGAAGGGGAGAAACTTGATTCATTTATGATTTTTCTGAGAAAAAACCACAAGATTAGCCCCAACCTATCAGACTATAAAATTATGGCAGCTGTTCAGGTTGCCTATGAGGAGTTTTTGGCAGTGAAGTAATGACCGGTGATATCCTTTTGCAAAAAAAATAAATTAATAACTTAGAAGAATGAACTTAAATCTAGCAGTACTAATTGATGGTGATAATATCCCGTCAGCGTATGTAAAAGAGATGATGGAAGAGATTGCCAAATACGGAAATCCTACAATCAAGAGAATTTATGGTGACTGGACAAAACCCAATTTATCAAAATGGAAAAACTTATTATTGGAGAATGCCATTACTCCAATTCAGCAATATGGATATACAACGGGAAAGAATGCCACAGATTCAGCAATGATAATTGATGCAATGGATATTTTGTACTCTGAAAAAGTTACCGGATTTTGCTTAGTTTCAAGCGACAGTGATTTTACCCGGTTAGCAACCCGACTGAGAGAGGCAGGAATGCAGGTAATTGGAATCGGCGAAAAAAAGACTCCAAACCCTTTTATTGTGGCATGCGACAAATTTATATATATTGAGATCTTGAAAAATCAATCTAAAGAGAGAGAGTCGGAGAAAGAAAAAGGCATGACTAGCGATGTTGTTGACAAGGTGTCTGCTAAGGATATAAAACTAATTTCAACAACAATTACAGACCTGTCTGATGATGATGGATGGGCATTTTTAGGTGATGTTGGGAATTTGTTACAAAAGAAACAACCTAATTTTGACCCTAGAAACTACGGTTTTCAAAAGTTAAACCTGTTAATTAAATCTACAGGCAAGTTTGAAGTTGAGCAACGAGAGAACCCTAAAAGCAGAAATAAATTGATATTTGTAAAAAACAGAGAAAAGCGTAAAGAAAAACTGAAAAAGTAAATACACACTTAAAACGATAATGTTATGTCAAAAGGTAAAGACTCAAAGAAAAACGTAAAAAAAGAACCGGCAAAAACAGCAAAAGAGAAAAGAGCGGAGAAGAGACTAAAGAAATCTAAAACAGATTAGTTGTTTTTTTAGCCTGAATAATTCATCAAGCAAATTATCAACAAATCTTTTTAGCGGCCTCTTTCTAATCGCGCTTGGAGTGTGATTGAAGATTTAGGGAGATTGGATAGCTCCGAAGGTATGAGGAGATCATCCAACCGAACTTAATCTTTAAGCATACGGAAAGCACGATTAGAAATAAGCCTTGACTTTTTTGGTTTCGTTTTTGCGTCAAGGCAAAAAGGAAAGGTGCATAAAAGTGATACCTGAATAAGTTCTTAACAAATATCCATATTCAGAAAAATCATTTTTAACCTGAATAATTCATCACGCAAAAGCGCAAAGTGTAGATAAAGAGTAAGATGACAAATCAAATAGATTGAACTAAAGCCGGCACATATTATGAATGTACGCCAGCTTTAGTTTCTGTGTATTACGGATTAATAGGTTAGATTAACAACCTCCTGCAGCCCTCTTTTTCTTTGGGCGTTTTTTTATGACCGGTTTAGGAGCAGATGGAACACTGCCACTTGTTGACTCAAGCGTACCGCCACCTAGTGCCGAGCTGGCACCTTTCCTGAAATCGTACTTTGCAAACTCATCATCAGGACTGGAAGATGCCGGTTTTTCAGGATTCATAATTGTCTCTGCCCAATAGTTCATCCCTCCCTGAAGAACATAGATATTTTCGTATCCCAATTGGCGTAGAACCATCCATGCTTCATTTGCCTTTGTTGAACCATTGGAATAAAAAATATTCATCTTTACATCCTGATCCAAAATATACTCATTGTCGGGGGAGAGTATATCTGATAAAGGGATATTAATTGCGCCCGATAGATGGAATTTTTCATACTCATCTTTACTGCGAACATCAATAAGCTGCAACGTAGGGTCTTTCTGGATAACCATTTCAGCAACCGCATCAGGAGTGAAAAACTGAGTTCCATCTTTTATCTCTTCAAGCAATTGAACAGCAGTTAACTTATACTGTTTAGTTGTGTTTGCCGGCACAGCTGCAATTATTATTCCCAAAGGAATAAGAGCCATAGCCAACTTTACTCTCATACTTTTCATGATATATACATTTAACTAATTAATACTCGTCACGCGGAAATTTCTTCTCTGCCCAATCTCCAACATAGAACATACCAAAAGCTACAAGAATCATCAGTAGAGCAAACAGTCCCTGAGGAATTCCAAAGAACTTGTCCATCGTTGGTGTTCCCATATTCTCAGCATAGAATAGGCCTTTCCATAGAGGAAACCCTTCGGTGAAAATTAGAATACCAACAATCAATCCGCCAATAAACATCAGAGCATCCAATTTACCTATTGAAAAAGCACATACTGCAGTGCCTGGGCAAAAACCTCCTAAAATAAATCCTATGCCCATTATTGCTCCACCAACAATTGCCGACCACAAAAAGGTGGGATTAATATAGATCAGATTAAGGTCTATCCATCCGAAAAGACTGAAAAACAGCAGTCCTAACATAGCTACAATTGCAGCTGTAAAAAACACTTTCAGTACGGTTGTGTCATATCCGTAAAACATTCCGGCAAGTGTACGTGAAGACGAAAAACCACTTGACTCAAGTACGAATCCAAACCCTATGCCCACAATAAAAGCAAGAAGCAGGTTGGTGTTTGCCGAAATAATATCATATACTACTAAAGGTCCCATATTATATATTTTTTATATCCATAATTTACGTGCAAAATAGGCGAAGGCAAAGGCTGTTCCGAAGATGAAAGCCATTGTAATAAATCCGCCAAGCGACATCACTGCCATTCCGCTCAATGCAGAGCCGGAAGTACAACCTCTGCCTAACTGTGAGCCGAATCCAAAAAAGACACCACCAATAGCAGCAAAGATTAACCTTGTTTTACTTGTGATTTTAGGGCTGTGTTCAACTTTCCATTTCAGTCGACCCGACATAGCTCCGGAAACAAATCCGCCAACTATAACACCCAACATCTCCCACACAAGCCAGTTGTGGAGGGGCCCGCCGGGATGCGATTTATTATACTTCTGATAGTACTCATTACTCTCAATGTGTGATGGAGCAACCGTTTGAACACCGGTTACAACTGCACTTTTAACTGCACCACTGGCTCCCAACCCCCTGCCTGAGACATAGAATGCAGCGAGGAGAACCAAGCCTAACAATACTCCTCCCATGTAGGGATTCCAATACTTTTTATTACTGTTTTTACTCATAATTTTATATTTATTTTTAATATAACCATCTGCTTAACTGACCTGCATGAACCATTATAAATCTGAATAGTAACCCTCCGAAGAGTACTAATGCCGGTGCAATATAATAGGGTACTTTTTTCCCTTTAGCCTCCAATATCTCCAAAAGTGCAGGGATAACTAATCCCAAACTAAAAACGAAAACCCAGAAAGTTGCAGTAAACTGACCTCCTAAAAACATCTTAGCAGCCTCTATTTGCACTTGAGTACTGGCCTGAAATCCCATAAACATGTGAATAATCAGAGCTATCTCAATAGTAATAAGCATCAGGTCGATCTGACCCATAGAGTGCCTTTCGGCTTTCGATCGTGAAAACAGAACAATAAATGCTGCCCCCGTCGAAAGACCCGATGTAAGAAACAGAGGCCCTAGAATAGAGGTGTTCCAGAGTGGTCGAGCATTGAAGGCCGATAGCAGGATTCCGGTATAAATACCCAGGATAATCGACAGGACAACCAGACCCCATGCCATCTCAGTTTTGTATTTCTTAAAAAACTCAATTATATCTTTCGCCCATTGGAACTTCCAGTCCCATCTTGGGAAAACAGACTCAATATTCAAGGCCGCCCAAATCATGGATAAAGGCATTATTAATAGCAATGTCCACGCTCCCCAGCTGGTAGGAGACTCAATACTAAATGAGGTGTACAACCTCCAGAAGTATAGTTTGTGCTTAAGATCGAGGAATAAAAACAGTAGCCCTATCGCTAGTAAAACAGGTACAAATACCGGAGCCACTCTTACTGCTGTGGAAAATTTCTCCTCTTTCCCTCGTAAATAGAACAGGCCTGCAAAAAACAGAATACCTGCAGCCAGTCCTCCAAGAAAAAGATAGGCTGGTATTTGCCACTCCCATATTTCCAAATGCGGGTCTATCAATGGGTTTGATCGTCCGCTTACAAATAGTTCTTCTCTCATTTGTTTATCAGTTTATCAAGTTGAAAGTTCATCAGGTTAAAAGATATCTTTTACTACTAATGGCTTACAAATAGCTTTTTCTATATTAAGAAATATAACTGAGGTTCAGTACCTGCCTCAGGAATAAGAGTTTTAAACTTACGTTTTTTAACCACCAGTGACACTTCTGAATTAGGATCATCCATATCTCCAAAGTAGAGGCATTTGGTAGGACAAACTGCAACGCAAGCAGGATCCTGTCCTTGCTCAAGTCTGTGGTCACAAAATGTACACTTGTCAACATACCCTTCGGGATGAACAAATCGTGCATCGTAAGGGCAGGCTGTAATACACGCCCCACAACCAATACATTTATCATGCTCAACCTTAACAATACCACCCTCACTAATAAAGCTGGCACCTGTAGGGCAGCAGCGTACGCAAGGAGCATTGTCACAATGGTTACACCGTTCTGATCGGTATTCAAGTTCAAGTTGCGGATATGTTCCATCGGTCACCTCAACTATCCAGTCACGGGCATATCCGTGAGGAACAAGGTTTTCGGTTTGACAAGCAACAACACAATCGCTACATCCTACACATTTTTTAGTGTCAATTGCCATTGCATATCTCATGATTTAGCCTCCTCTTTTACTGGTTTAGATGTTAAAAATGTCACAAAGTTCCCCCTCATTCCTGTTCCTCCCATTATTGGATCCATCATCACTTTTGTTATTAATTCTGAATCACTTGCACCTTTACCATATGCACGTGACAGTTTTCTGTTTGCATGACCGAATCCATGAACCATATAAACGGAGTCCCAACGTATACGTTCGGTAACCCTTATTTTTATGGGGAATGTTGCAATAGCACCATCCTGATTTTGAAGATATATTTCCTGATTATTCACGAATCCCCACTCTTTGGCAACTTTAGGATTTACCCATACCACATTTTCATGCATCAAATCTGTTAAATTCGGATTGTTTGCTGTACGCGAGAATGTATGCATTGGAGCTCTCCCATAAATCAGGCGATAATAGCCTTCAGGAGGTTCGGGATGTGCCGTATATTTAGGCATCGGATCAAACCCATACTCTTCAAGCGAAGTTGAGTAGAGCTCAATTTTACCTGTGTTAGTATTAAATTCAATATCCTCGTCATCTTTAAAGTAAAGATCGTCGTATGGCCGTTTAAGATTCTTCACTCCAATACGTTGCATCTCTTCGAGCGATGAACCAACCTCTTTCAATTGCCAGTCAAGCTCTTCCTCAATGGAATCAAATGGGAAATAATCACCTTTGCCCATTTTGTTAGCAAGCTGTTTTGCCATCCACCATGCAGGTTTAGAGTCGTACTTTGGCTCTACTGCCGGCATTCTTAAAGTGATTGTAGGCTCGCGATGTTGAGTTACACGCAACGAATCATACCTTTCAATGTAGGTACATTCAGGCAGTACAACATCAGCATAACCTGTAATCTCCATTGGCATTGTATCTATCACTGCTATAAATTCAAGACTCTTGATAGCAGCAATTGTTTTCTCTGTTTCAGGTAGCGTTGTAACCAGATTAGTACCATTTACAATCCACGCTTTTATTGAGCAACCAAGTGAAGCATCGGGAATTGTAGCATCACAAACACCATTTGCAAGAGCTAAATCGGCAAGCTCATATTTTCCTTTCATTGCATCACGCCATGTTCTTGTTGGCTTAGCATATGGAGGATGAGGAACTCCCGGAACCTTGGCCTTGTCAGGAATATAGAAGCCCCCTCTGCGTCCCCATGAGCCAAGGAGCGCATTTAGCATAGCAACAGCTCTCAGACGTTGGGTATCGTCGCCATACCATGTTACATGGCGTCCGGGATGGACAATTACGGCCGGTGAAGCATGTGCCATCTCTCTTGCCGTTGCTCGTATAACATCAGGCTTAATGGTAGTTATTCCATATGCCCACTCCGGAGTCATACTTTTCACATGAGCCTTTAGTTGGCCAAAACCGTATGTGTATTTTTCTACATATTTCCTGTCGTATAGATCTTCCTCGATAATAACATTCATCCAGGCAAGCAGCAGAGCCATGTCGGTGGCCGGTTTAATTGGTAACCAGAATTTCGATTTACTTGCCGCTGTAGAGAATCGGGGATCCACGGTTATGATTGTTGCACCCTTATCAATTGCTTCTGACATCTCCTGTACCTGCCCATTGTGCATATTCTCCCCAATGTGCGAACCAATAAGAACCAAACATCTTGTATCGCGGATATCTGTAGGTTCGGGTGAGCTAAGTCCATCACCAAAAGTGGCAATAAATCCAACTTCGCGCGGACCACGACATTGTGCGTAAGAGGGGGCAGCAATATTATGTGACCCAAGTGATTTCACCAGATTTCCAAAGTATTTTCCTCCTGAACCATGGGTAAAGAGTGCAATACATTCAGATCCATGAACATCAATAACTTTCTGAAGCCGCTTTGAAATAAGACCTAATGCCTCTTCCCATGATGCCTTCTCAAAAGTTTGATTGCCATACTTGTCCGTTACTCTAATAAGAGGAGTTTTTAACCTGTCTTCATCATAATACATACCCACACCACCGGTACCCCGGGGGCAGAATCGTCCATTACTGTTCGGATCATCATCATTTCCGATTATCTTTTGAACCTCACCTTTATCATTCTTATAAATCCATCCGGCACATTTCCAAAAACAAACTTCACAATAGGTAGGGGTTCGTGAAAAATCCGAAGGCAATTTAAATGGGCCTTTCGGAACTACCTTAGTTTGTTTATTATTGTTAGCAAACAATAATTTTCCTCCTACGGCAACTCCCGTTGTGCCCAATGCTGAAATCTTGATAAAATCTCGTCTACTTTTCACCATTGGTTATTGTTATTTAAATATTTCAGAGAACAATGTATTTAATTATTTAGGTTATTAAAAATCTAAATACTTAGATGTGTTTGAGTCGAGAAGCAAAGCACCACCTTAACATCTTGATATTCCTAGCAATACGCAGTTTTAAAGTTTAAATAAAGAAATATAATTTAAATTAAATCAAAATTAGAAGAGTCAAAAGTTATCTTTTCAAATCGGAAAGTTTATTGAAATTCAAAAACAGGGATAGGTGTGTTTCTAACAAAATGTTAAAATCGACATAAAAAGTATCAAGGGGAGAGAAGAGGGCTCTTAGTTTGTAGTTTCCATTGTTCACTGTTTCTGATAAGGTGTGAATAAAGTTTTGGTGGTAGATGCCAAACAGAGGTTCAATGCCTCTATTGTGTTTGGGGATATAGCATGTTGCATCTTTCACATACTCAATTAAAAGATTCACCGCCTCGCTATTTAGGTGAGGCATATCGCACGAAACAACAATACTATACCTATTCTGGCTTTTTGGCAGTGTTGCAAGCAGTCCGCCTACCGGACCAATATCCCTCATATCATCAGCAATAACCGGAAGTCCAAATTTTGAGTATTGAGGGTTATTGGCGCTAATAACAATATTTTCACAGAAAGGAGTAAGTAGATCTATTGCATATTCAACAAGTTGCTTGCCTTTATAGCTGATAAGCCCTTTGTCACTGCCCATTCTTTTGCTTTGTCCCCCAGCTAATATTATTCCGTCAAACACCATTAATCGAGATTTATTTCGGATTCAATATCTTTATAATTTATTTCAGAAACAAGTAAAACCTTATAATTGCTCAGTACAAAATCCTCAATTATCTCTTGTAAATATCTTTTCCGTACAGATATTACGATGTGTAACCGGGGTATAGTTAACAGACTTTCAAGGTCGTTTCTCCAACCACTTTTATCCAACTCCAGTTTCCCCACCTCATCAATAATAACTACATCTTTATTCAAAGTGTTTTGGATGGAGAGTAGCTGTCTGCCCCAATTGATTGCAGAATGATTAATGTCAAACCGCCCTATTCCTTCACTCTCTTTATCCTCTTTTAGCCTGAGATAGTTGTACTCTTCACCTGTTTCCACTGATACCAACTTGTATCCTACCGTCTCTTCACTCTCAATAATTCGTAACGAGAGAACTCCCCCAATATTAATATTTCTCCTTTTCAGGCTTGTGGTAAGTTTAACAAGAAGTGATGTTTTCCCCTCAGCAATATCACCCGAAACAATAAGCACTTTAGCCTGCTGCTTTCCCGAATATTCGTCAAAACTTTTTTCGGCAAAACCTATTAACAGCCTGATTACACTACCCGGTTTTTTCAAGAACGTTTTGGCATCAGGCAGGTTAGTAACAATACAAGGGAGCGACTTGAAAGCAATCTCCAGAGCAGCAGGTATCTGCTTAAAAGTTGACCGGGCAAGGTAGTTTCTAATTGTAGGATTGTAAAGCTCAGTGCTGAGTACTGAAAAACCAACGATAATAACAGCAGCTCTGAAATTCATCTGCAATCCTACCATCAAGCCATCAAGCCATCTGTTTGGATCATCATTTAATGATGAGATAAGAAGCGCCGACAAGATGGTAATTATCATAAATGATATCCAGAATTTAGGACGGGACAGTTGCCGCATGGCTCTCTTGTATCGCAGTATCCATACCGTAATAAGTGTAGCCGACAGGGGCATCCAGATGTAAGCCTTACTGTTAGTTATTAAAATGAGTGTGAATATCATCCCAACAAAACTGAACAGTAGCCAACCAGTTGAGTAGTTGAAATACTTTATAGTGTTGGTACTCAAATCAACACTTCCCGGTGTTACCTTCAATGCCGGTTGTTTTGTGCTTCCCGTTATACTTTTTCCTATTTTCATAGCTGCAAAGACAGCGAAGAGCCCAAACAGAATATATATAATCAGCAAAATAAAGACCGGAAGCCAGAACACATCGAATGTTATGTCCAACTGACGTTCGGCATACTTCAGCAGGTCTGCATAAATCTCCACAATATTAAAACCGTAAAAGATGATGTAGTTGATTATCTTCTGAAACAGTATCCACGACATTGCAAGTGCACTGCCGAGAAAAAACCCTGCGAAGTTTCTTCCCAGAAGTCTGACAGATATCTCCAACAACAAAGCCTCCATGAAGATGGCAACCATTGGCCCAAAAATCACAGCACTTGGTGACATGGTTTTCATTAATGCACAGATAAGGCCGGTACGCCAAAAGAGCCCCTTGTCTTTCCAGATGTATGATACCGAAATCATTAAAATCAGTCCGATGGTAGTGAGGATATTTCCCTTGAACGGAATATGGAGGTTATGCAGAAAACTACCAAGGATAATCTCAGACGCTGCCCAGTTAGCTCCAAGTATTGAAGCCTTTAACCAAACATCGCTGAGTACTGATTTTTTCATCGGAGGTTAAAGTTGAGTGCCACATAAAAATTTCGTCCTGCTTCCGGATAGCCCTCCTCGATAGTGTAGTTGTTATCAAAAAGATTATTCACTCCGACCTCAGCTGTGAGATATTTTGCAAACCGGTATGTAACCTGTGCATTGGCAATGGCGTAACCCGAAGAGACTCTTGACCCGTCGCTGCTATTAATGCGCTCTGAGAGAACCTCACCCGATAAGTAGAGAAACAGCTTTTTCGCAATTCCATAATCAGCAGAGACAAAAAGTTTATTTTCAGGCACATCAACAAACAGTATCTCAGGGTTACTCAGATTTGTACGCTTAATATGGGAGTATACCGAGTAGAAACGGAGGTCGGGAAGAGGACGGTAGGTTAGAGTTAGGTCGACTCCGGCAAATTCAGAGGAGCCGGTGTTTTGCATTTGCGACAGATCATCCTGCACGTAACTAACCAACTGAATGGTGTTGTTTAGGCGGCTGTAGAAAAACTCAGGCCTGATGGTAAGTTTTTGTACGATTGAAAATGTTGCTGCCAATTCGAGATTCAATGCTCTTTCTGATTTAAGGTTGGGACTGGGCAGTGCACGACCGATTCGGTAGGAGTAACGGTCTTTCATTGTGGCAAACCGGTTTTTGTATGCTACATTAAAATTGGCATGAATAGCTTTTGAGAACTGATAGTAGGTTGCCAGTTGAGCATTAAATGCGTCGTTGGTATTTGCCGGAAACTCTACAATCGCATCTTCTACCGGATCGTAATATTCAGCTTTAAGGCTCTTTCTCACATTGTATGACACTCCTGGAATAAAGGTTAACTTTTCCGTTGGTTTGTAGATGTCCTCAACCCCGAATGAGATTGTGTTGTCGGCAATATGAGTTGCGTCTTCATCCTCGTTATGCTCGCTGTGATTATCATTTTTTATATGTGTCGAGAATTTCAGGATGTTATTTTCGCCCAGCTCATGTGTCAGTTCAATATTGCCACCAAGAGTGTAGTCATCGTAGAAGCTGTTAAAGGCATACCTCCTATCCTGTGTGGTGTAGGTGTTGTCATCAAAACTGCTTAGCTTGTTTTTAAACTGGTCGTAGTAGAGGCGCACCCTCAGATAGGTTTTTGCCCCAAGTGCTGTATTTGAGATGAAATAGATACTCTGCTTATCCCAATATGGCCATTGCCAAAATCGAACTCGCGTATTCTCATCTTTGCCAAGGTAGAGAGGATTCCCTTTACTTCCGTGTGAATAGATGTAGTTAACGGTGTACTCATCTGTTTTATTCGGGGTGTATCCAACCTTTACACTTGTTTTCAAATCCTTACTGTAGGAGTTGTCACGCTTGTAGTCAGTTTCAAGAGCCGTTGTGTCAAAGTTTGCCGAGAGAGGCATGTAATCTCTGTTTAGTATTGAGAAGTTTGTTTGGAAATAGATTTTACCAAGGTTACTTCCAAGATTAAGTTTCACATCATATCCGGCTCCGCTCATCAACCCGGCCCTTGCGTCAATCTCAAGTTTTTCGGTCGGCTTGAGGCTGATGAGGTTAATTGCACCCCCAAGAGTATTTGCACCATACATCATAGATGAGAACCCTTTTGCTATATCAATTTTTGCAATATCGTAAGTGGTGAATCGTGCTAAATCGGCATAGCCGTCAAAAGGAACATAAACAGGAATTCCATCAACAAATATGGGAACGCTGCGAATATCAAATCCCCGTATATATACCGAGCTCTCATTACGTGACCCACTATTACTAAATATTATGGATGGTAAACTTCGGAGGGAGGATGCTACATTGCTGGCATTATTTTTTTGCATCTCCTGTTGCCCAACATTCTCCCCATCAACTGTTTTGGTAATTGTAACTTCACCTAACTCGTATGCTTTGATGTTTGTAGTAGAGTCCGTTTCAGTTTGGGCGTTGGTCAGTATCCCGGTTATAATAAGAAGTATAGCTGTAAAAGTCTTTTTCATTGTTAATTTAATTATTCTACTCTACACTTTGCGCTTTTGCATGATGAGTTTTCAGGTTAGTAAATAACTTGTTAAATGCTTTTCGTTATACAAAACAGGAATAACGATGGGCAAAAATAGCGCAATATTTTAAATTGTGAAAGATTTTGAAAAGAAAAAAGTTGACTCTATTTAGTCAAACGTGAAAAAGTCCTCTATTTTTCAAACACCGGCTTTTAACTAAAGTTCGCCTACCTTTTTGATACGCCTTTCATTTTTGTCTTGACACAAAAACGAAACAAAAAAGTCAAGGCTTATTTACAGTAGCACTCTCCATGCTTTTGAAAATTAAGTTCGGTTGAGGATCTCCTCGTTCCTCGGAGCTTCTCAATCTCCCTACATTTTCAAAAGCATTCCAAGCACTACTGTAAAGAGGCCGATTTAATACGTTGAAATTTTTTAATCATTATTGCAAGGTTTTTATCTAACTTCTTAATAACCCTGCAAATAATCAATATGTAAAATAAGAAATTTTAAATAAGCATATCCTATAAATCAACACGTTAAGCACTAAAATGACCTTTTTTACGGAGGACTATTTAATTTATAGAGTGTAAATGCTTACTCTAACATTCTCCCCCCCCACACTCCAAGCACAAATAGAAAGAGGCCGTCATAAAAGAGCCGTTGACTAATAACATTCCCCCTCCCAACCTCCCCCACATGGGGGAGGAGAGAAGATTATTGACTCCCTCTCTAATTTTCAGGCATCTCTCCGCTATGTGCCATATATCACTAGTGTCAGGCGTATCCTGACATCCTCCCACACCCCTAACCCCTAAAGGGGAAATGCTTACGTGCATGGGCTCCCTTTAGAATTTAAGGGTGTGGCGTGGGCATATAATACGACATATTATACCTGACATGACACTAGAAAGTTATCTATTCAACGATTTTGTTTGCTCATCTAAAAAAGCTGAGAACTCCATTTTCAGACGTTTAAATTTTTTAAGAACCTTTTCGCCAAACTCTGAAATTTCAGCAATACCCCCCTGTTTGCCGCCGTGCTTCAGAGTGATAAGTGGAGTCTCGGCTGTTTTATTCATCTGGTTCAGACTGTACCATGCTTTCCGATATGATATATTAAGATCTGCTGCAGCCTTTCTGAGAGAGCCGAGCTCAGCAGTCTTTTCCAGTAGCAGGGCTTTCCCTTCACCAATAAACGTTTTGTTGTTAATCTCTATCCAGATTCTGCCTTTGGCATTATACGTTTCATTCCCGGAAATTGTCATAACAATTAGTCTGTTTAGTTTGTCTGCAAATTAATAAATTATCTACATTTCATCTTCTTTAACAGCTCATATATTTAAAATTTACTATTTTTGAGCAAGAGAGAATAAACTAATAACTGTTACTATATGTCAAAGTCACTAGTTAACCCCAATGCCTCTTTTGGAACGGTAGCTGTTTTTATGACAGCCATATCAACCATTCTGGGTGCAATACTTTTTCTGCGCTTTGGCTATGCAGTGGCAAATGTAGGATTAAGCGGTGTTATTGCAATTATTGTTATCGGACACCTCATCACCATCCCCACAGCTCTGGCTGTTGCCGAGATAGCAACTAATCAGAGGGTATTGGGAGGGGGAGCCTACTACATTATCTCCAGGTCGTTCGGACTGAATATCGGAGGTGCCATCGGTTTGGCTCTCTACTTCTCGCAGGCTATCAGTGTTGCGTTTTACGTAATTGCGTTCAGCGAAGCTTTTGAACCACTTATTGCCTACCTCGACCTTGGTTTAAATCCAGCGATAGTAAAAAAGGTTCTTGCCCTCTCTGCAATGGCCATTTTAACTGTCATTGTTATCCTTCGTGGTTCTAATATGGGAATGAAAGCTCTCTACTTTGTAGTTGCCCTTCTTCTACTATCCATAGCATTCTTTCTACTTGGTAATCCCATCTCCGACAACATTGAAGTGTCGCTCAATAAAACAGTAGAGAATCCCGATTCATTCTTCTACGTTTTCACCATCATCTTTCCGGCGTTTACGGGAATGGCGGCTGGATTGGGGCTGTCAGGTGATTTGAAAAATCCGAAGAAATCAATTCCACAGGGAACTCTGCTTGCTACGCTTGTAGGCATGATAATCTACCTGTTGGTTGCATTTAAACTTGTCGGAAGTGCTACACCCGAGATGATGTCAGCCGACCAGCTAATCATGTCGAAGATTGCTATTTGGGGGCCTATAATTCCTATTGGTCTTGCTGCTGCTGCCATATCATCAGCTATAGGCTCAATTTTGGTAGCTCCACGCACTCTGCAGGCAATAGGGTACGACGACATATTGCCGGCAAAAAATCTGAATAACTGGTTTGCCAAGGGAGAGCCTAAAGATAATGAGCCGGTAAACAGTACAATTTTAACTATTGTTATCGCATTCTTTTTTATTGCCATTGGCGATATCAACTTTGTAGCACAGATAATTTCTATGTTCTTCATGGTGACCTATGGAGCTATCTGCCTCATCTCATTTCTTGAACACTTTGCTGCCGACCCATCCTACAGACCTACATTTAAACAGAACAGATGGTATTACTCTCTTCTGGGGGCACTACTCTCTTTCTGGTTAATGTTTAAGATGAACTGGCCCTACGCACTCCTTTCGGTATTGATAATGGGAGCCATCTACCTGATTGTAACAAAATACCGTTCTACCAAAGAGGGGCTGGGAAAACTATTTAAGGGCGTTGTCTTTCAGCTGAGCCGACAGATACAGATATTTGTGCAGAGAGCTAACAAAGAGGATCAGGAGTATAACTGGCGACCTTTTATTATTTGTGTTTCCGAAGATTCATTCAAGCGGCAGTCTGCTTTCGACCTTTTGCGATGGATATCTCACAAGCACGGTTTTGGTACCTATATCCATTTTATAAAAGGGTATTTAAACAGGGAGACATACAGAGAATCGCAGCAGGTGCTTGATCGATTAATCAAGATTGCCGAGGGTAGTGAAAGCAGGGTCTACCTCGATACTATTATCAGTCCTTCGTACACTTCTGCCATTGCTCAGGTTATTCAGCTCTCCGGAATATCGGGAAAAGGAAATAATCTTATCCTGTTTGAATTCTCGAGGAGCCAGCCTGAAACGCTGAAACATGCAATAGATAACTACTCTCTTTTTGAAGCAACAGGTTTTGATGTCTGTATTCTTAACACTAGCGAAAAAGGGTTTGGTTTCCACCTTGAGATTCATGTTTGGATTACTGAAAGTGATTTCCACAACGCCAATTTGATGATTCTTTTGGCATACATTATTTCAGGCCACCCCGACTGGAAAAATGGTGTGATAAAAATATTTGCAATGTTCCCCGAAGAGCAGATTGAAAAGCAGAGGGAAAAGCTGCATGAGCTGATACAAACCGGTCGATTGCCAATATCTCACGGAAATATAAACTTCCTACACACGGCCAAAAACCAGTCAATGCGTGAAATGATTATGGATA
Organism: Marinilabiliaceae bacterium; assembly: GCA_027010905.1. Taxonomy (GTDB): domain Bacteria; phylum Bacteroidota; class Bacteroidia; order Bacteroidales; family Marinilabiliaceae; genus JAADEM01. The sequence continues at coordinate 987 of JALVBA010000128.1, read as the reverse complement.
AGAGCAGGGATGCAGACCTTACAATTGCCGGCTTCTCACCACGCAAGATTAACGATAACAGCGAGGATATTGTTAGTTACGATGAGATGGGGAATATGCTTTTTGTTAATACCTTTCAGAATAAGAAGATTGAGTAGGGGGAGTGGAAACCCCAACCTGAGATAATTCCAAATAGAAAATATTAAGGTTGTGCATAAGTTGCTTACAGTTGATGCGGGCTTAATTTTTATTCACTAAATGAGTGAATGATTGTTTATTTTTTCATACCTTTGCAAACAAAAATAATAGAACATGAGAATTGTGTTTGAGAAAGATTATTTGGAACAATTATATGCCGAAGGTAAAGCCAAAGGCAAGAAATACCGTTATCCCAAAGGGGTAATCCCTAAGTATAAACAGACTATTGACAAATTAAGAGTAGCTAAAAAAGTTGAAGATTTATATCCAATTAGAAGTCTGAACTATGAAAAATTAATTGGAACCAAAAAAGGACTCGAATCTGTTCGAGTAAATCAACAATATCGAATAGAATTTAAAAGTATAGTTGAAGGAGAAGAGCCTGATATTATTACGATTTGCTCTATTGTAGAATTAAGTAAACATTATAAGTAAATATTGAAATCATGGCAACGCAAAACAATAACATATTACCATTTAAAGCAACACATCCGGGTGTTTTAATAAAAGATGAACTTGACGCAATTCCTGATTTAAAACAAAAAGATTTAGCAAAAGAACTTGGAGTCAAGGCATCGTTCCTAAATGAAATAATTAAAGGGAAAAGACCAGTAACGGCAGATTTAGCTATTTTGCTTGAAAAAGTTTTAGAAATTCCTGCAGACTATTGGATGAGATTCCAATCTCAATATGAAATAGATAAAGCCAGGATTAAAAAAAAGAACATTTTTAGGATTAAGAATATTGAGATTTGGAAAGTAATTAAGGAATATGTTCCTATTAACTATTTTAAGAAGTTAGGATATATAA
>JALVBA010000127.1 GCA_027010905.1 Marinilabiliaceae bacterium | reverse complement strand
AATATCTGTAGTGTAATCAGAAAACCAAACTTTATAATCATGATAATCAGTATGAGTTTTACGTGGCAGCGGTACATACTGAGAAAAAAACAAAGGAAATAAATCTGATTTTCTCACTAACAACTTCACTTTCATTCTGCCTTTTTGTCTAACCTTGTAGGTGTTGATTATATCTCTGTCAACCCAGAAAACATATGAGGTACATTCCTCACCTTTATGCATAACATTTTTACTTTTTAAAGAATCAACATTTGAATAAAATGCAGAATCATTAAGAAACAACCGGATTGCACCAAATGAGAATTCAAGGTAAGGATAAACGGTCATGTGCCCGCCATGAAAATCACACAGAGGTTTTTTATGTGCAGAGCTATCTTTTTTGTTTAATAAAACAATATACTTTCCATTATAAAAACTATCCTCTTTAGGGGCTTTATGATAAAAATTCATTCCAATTGCCGTATCCTGCTGATTACTCTCAAAATGCATTTTTCCTGTATAGATTGTTGTTTTATCGGCATAGCTCCTAAATACTTTACTTTTGTATAAATACTCAACAGAATTATTCTGCTGCATTTTTTGCCCTATAAGTTTAAGTTCTTCTATGGGCGTTTTCTTTCTACCGTTGCAACTGAAAAGAGACAACGAAACAACAATAATCAAGAAGAGAAACAGGTTAAATGGTGTTTTCATCTGTTTGTTTTTTTTTGAGTACAAACAAATATACAACTAATATATTAGTATTTAAAACATTCAATAATGTAAGTTCCAAATTTTAATAATTTACAGGGTGATATTCTTCTTAAAGCAAAACAATCATTGGCAATAGAATAATTAAGCATTTAAACTCCTATCTCCTACACAGCGGAATAATCACCCCATTGTTGGCACATACCTTCATCCCTACCCCACCGTTCACCGCCACGGCAGCCGGGAATTGCACCTTAACATTTCCCCACAACAGATCCTTACCTTTAAAGTAACCTTTTGTTCCCATGCCGGTAGTTTCAAAAGCATGTTCAGGAATTTTCAGCCGGACTTCAGTATCCTCATCCGAAAAATTTACAACAACGAGATAACACTCATTTTCTGAATACCTCAGAAATGCGTACTGTTTATCAGAATCAAAATATCTGTTATCCTGGTTATTCCACATCAGGTCGTAGAAGCCTTTTGAATTGAGCACCTCATCTGTTTTTACCAGAGAGAGTAGTTTTGTGTAGCTATTTCTAATTTCAAGCTGTTCCGATGTTAGCTTTCCTCCATCGTAGTTACCGTTATTAATCCAGTTTTCAAGCGAAGCAACACGCCAATAATCAAAAATAGTTGTACGACCATCTCTTCCGCTAAATCCCTCTTCGTCCATTCCCCTCTCCCCTGTCTCCTGCCCCGAATAGAGCATGAACGGATTGTTATAGATAGTGGCTGACAATAGCGTCCCTGCAAAACCCCTCTTTGGATTAGTCGCAAAAAAGTCGGATGCAATACGTTGCTCATCGTGATTCTCAAGAAAGAAGAGCATGTTGTCTTTAATATCATTGATGGCATTTAATGCCTCGGACAGGTCACTCGCAGACCGGTTGCCGGATATCACATCACGCAGTGCATCATAAAAGCCAACCTTGTCGTAGAGCCAGTCAAAACCAGCCTTGATGAAAGGTCTGTAAAGCTCCGGCTGATACACCTCGCCAACAAACAGAATTTCAGGGAAAGCATCCTTAATCTGCGGAATCACCCATCTCCAGAACTCAAGCGGAATCATCTCAGCCATATCACAACGAAAACCGTCAACACTCTTTGCTGCCCAAAATAGCAGAACATCTTTCATCTTAATCCATGTATCAGGAGTAGGATCAAAGTATCCTCTTCTACTCTCAAACAGGTTAACACCATAATTTAGCTTAACTGTCTCGTACCAATCATTGATTGATGGTTCGGCTGTTAGACAATCATTACCTGTAACCTTTGCCGGATTCTCTTCCCATCTACCGGAAGTTTCCCCTGATTTAAGAGGCGAATGAAACTCACAGTTCAACAGATAGTAAAAGTTATTATCCTTTGAGAAAGCAACACTTCTATCATCATCAGCCCCAAAGTCAGACACTCCTTCCGGTTTCACATCAGACACATACTGCCTTGCAAGGTGGTTTGGCACAAAATCAATAATTACCTTTAATCCGACTTTGTGTGTACGTTCAACGAGACTTTCAAACTCCTTCATTCTGTCGGGCACACTCTCTGCCAGGTCAGGGTCAACATCGTAGTAATCTTTGATGGCATAAGGGCTTCCGGCCTTCCCTTTAACAATCTCGACAGGATCCCGGGCAATCCTAGATTGACTGTAATCAGTTTGAGTAGCATGCTCAATAACACCCGTATACCAGATATGCGTTACCCCCAACTCCTTTATTCCTTCAATAGCTTTAGCCGTAAAGTGATTAAACTTCCCACTGCCATTCTTCTCAATTGTTCCGCCTTTGATATTCTCTCCTTCCGAATTGCCAAACAGTCGTGGCAATACCTGATATATTATTGGTTTCATTTTTAAATTCCTTACAAATCCTCCTTAATTAAAAGGAGAATATTTTAAAATCAATTTGATTAATTATCCTTTTTGCAAAGATAACATTTATCGGGCTAAATATTATTTTCAGGTGGCTGACTTCAATTAATCACTCTCCTAATATCATTATCAGGCAAGGTCGTTCGACAATTAAAAAGGGATATACCTTTAATGGCTACTAGTAGGAGTCGGGAATAGAATTGTTGAATATCTTGCAACTGTAACAATTTTTTTAATACATGCTGTTGCCGCCTATTATTAACCCGAATAATTCATTAAAAGGTTGTAAAAATGGGTGTAAAGTGTTATATTTGAAATAGATAGAAATCAAAACAACACTTTTAATTACACCCAAAAATG
>JALVBA010000126.1 GCA_027010905.1 Marinilabiliaceae bacterium | reverse complement strand
CTTCACTGTTTTGTTTCCTACACTGTCCTCCACCACTATCTTCAGCTCTTTTTTACCTGAGCCAATCCCGGGGAAATATTTTGTATATCCTGTAAGCTTACTGTTTTTTGAATCATATTCAAACAAAACCCACCTATCGTCAATATAGCAGTTATATTTTTTAATCCCCGAAAGATTATCTGAAATTTTAATATCAACACTCTTACGACCTTTATAATTTAAGCCCGACGGAGCTTTGTACAATCTTACAGCAGGGGCAATAGTGTCGAAGTATAGGGTAAACTTACCAAAACCTCTAAGTCTGGCTGAAATTGTATTCTCTTTAGCTATGCCACCAACAGAGTAGGGTTTTCCTCTTAAAGTTACTCCTGCAATCAGAAGCTTATTCTTTAGATACTCTACAGAGTCGGGAATTGGAATTTCGAGAGTGAAATATTTTTGTACAGGTATCTCATCGTTACCAATCACATACACCGGAGACAAAAAACTGTTTGAGTCATTATCTACTTCAAAGTAGAAGGGAACATCAGTGTAAAAGGTTTTTGAATTAAATTTCACCGTTACACCGTCCAGTTTAAACTCAAACGGTTTGTCCCATGCTATCTTTTGCATTAAATAGTGGTCACCTCCTGCTGCTGGGGCATCGTTAGGATAATTAACACCAATAAGCTTAAAGCTAAGAACAGAAGTGTTTCCGGATGCATCTTTAACAACATATTTAATATCCATCTCTTCTCCTGCCTTAAGGTCAATTATCCCACTGTTTTTCAAACTACTGTAGATGCTTAGTCTGTTGTTTGGCTCAACAAAGCTCTTTTGAATAACTTTACCGGTGCGTCTCTTTTCGGCATAATCAACCAGACTGTTAACATACCGGGTTTCAGCAAACGAGAAGGTTGAAACATCTGACTTATAAATACGCTGACTGTCGACTAAAAGCTCAATAGACCTCACACCACATTTCCTCCAACTACCCGATAAGTAGTCAATCACCTGTAACCCTAATCCTATCTTACCATAGGCCTTAACAGTTTTTTGCCCTTTGGGATGAAACTGGTTGTCGTAAAAAACCGCCTGCATATACTTCGACTTATGTCCTCCTTCTATACGGGAGTTGGTATCTACAGGATATATCTTCAGCCCCTGAATACGTGGGCGTACATTATCTTCAACATCACTTCTGAACAACAGGGGGTCAACAGGTTTTTGCAAATTAGTTTTTCGTATCTCAAAATGAAGATGCGGACCGCCCGAACTACCTGAATTACCCGAGTAGGCAACCACCTCACCCCTCTTTACCGGAATCTCATTCTTCTTAAAAAAGAGCTCCACAGCATAGGACTCATTTTCATACTGCCGATGACGAACCAATGAATCAATACGTTTCGAATACCTCTGCAGATGGCCATAAACAGTTGTGTACCCATTAGGATACTGAATATAGAGAGCCTTCCCATAACCCGTAGGCGACACTTTTATGCGTGCTACAAAACCATCACCTGAGCTGTAGACACGATACCCCTGCTTACCGTTAGTAGTAAGATCCAACCCTGAGTGAAAATGGTTAGTTCGTAATTCACCAAAGCTACCACTAACAACAGGTTTAAGCTTTAATGGTGGATAGAAATCAGGGGTTTTCTCTTGTCCTGAAATATATATTGTAAAAAAGAAGAAAATCAAAAAGAAATAACGACGCCTCATGCCTTCAAAATTAAAAAATCAAAAATAGTGTCCTAATCATTAAATCCAATAATAAAACTGAAATAAAAACAAACTTTTTATATTTCTATACGCAACCTTTTACAATTTGGTTCATCTAAACATAAAGAATTAAAACAAATTAGGTAGAAAATATAAAAATACAATATGATTATGAAAAAAGTGAGATTAGGATTATTAGTAGTTGTTATCAGCTTGTTCGTTGCAAGCTGTAACAATGATGACGGGTATTCACTTGGCAACTACTGGATAACCATTGGAAATATTGAAGGAGAACAGGGTGACTTTATGATTATAACTGATGAGGGTAAGAGACTATTTCCTTCGGCAAATGCAGTTCCAGGATACCCGATAAACGATAGTGACAGGGTGTGGGTTAACTTCACCATATTGGATGATGGAGCTGAAAATACTCAGATTGACTACTATGTGAAAGTAAACAATTTTAGAGACATCTTAACAAAGGGAATCTTTACCCTGACACCTGAGAACGCTGATTCGATAGGGCACGACCCTATATGGGTATCTAATCCGGAAGATAACATCTGGATTGATAACGATTATCTTAATATCTTTTTCTTCTACGAAGGAGCTCCATGGATTGTGCATTACATAAATGTGGTTTCGGATGTTGATGAGCCAACTAACCCCGATGGAGTACCTGTTCTCGAGCTCCGACACAACAAAAATGATGATCCGTATACAGAACCACCTATTAGTGGATTTGTTTCTATCGACATAAAAAGCCTTCAGGTGGAGGGACAGGATAGTGTTAAATTTATCCTACGTGCTATCGACTGTGATGGTGAATTTTCGCTTGACAAAGAGTTTACATACTCTTACTCTGCTCCCACCGACACTGAGCAATCAATAGCTATTAAGTCAAAACCAATACCGGGAAACTTTAAGATTGAATAGATATAATTAGAGTAGTTAGGGTAAAACTAAATTTCAATTATCGGCAGAAGCAGAGGAACAGATATCGGTTCTTCTGCTTCTGTTTTTTTATATTGATTCTCATTCATTTCTACAAAGGTTAAAAGATAAAATAAGGTTTATGTATCTGCAATACTAACAACAATCATATTTTTAAGTTGTAATCTTTGTGCTAAAATAGTATCTGAAAAATTGGGAACGAAAATAAGTTAAAATAAGAGCAGAAATCTAAAACTTTTTAATATTTTTACTTTTTAATATTTTTTAAAAGC
>JALVBA010000125.1 GCA_027010905.1 Marinilabiliaceae bacterium | reverse complement strand
ATGCTAAAAATAAAAAGAGATTGGACAAACTATTGTATTTTGGTACTATTGCCGCTTAAGTTTATAACGGAGTATTGGATTAAAATATACTGTTTTTTATATCTATTGCTCTCGAAACGAGGAACACCGTATTCCCTTCCTACACATTATCCCTTTATCCATAGCACGAGTAAAATCATTTTTATATATTTGCAGTTAAAGAAGATTTACTACATGGAAGTTAAAGAGGTAAACATCCCCGGATTATTAATTGTAACGCCTTCTGTATTTAAGGATTCTAGAGGTTTTTTTTATGAATCGTATAATCGCGATCGGTACTTCGACAATGGGATAAGAACGGAGTTTGTTCAGGATAATCTGTCAAGGTCATCCTACGGCGTAATCAGAGGGCTGCACTATCAGTTGGCGCCTTACGGACAGGTTAAGCTGGTTCAGGTGCTTAGGGGTAAAGTTTTGGATGTTGCTGTTGATCTTCGTAAAGATTCGCCCACTTATGGTCAGCAATATAGTATTGAGCTTTCGGAAGAAAATAAATTGCAGTTTTATATCCCCGAAGGATTTGCACATGGTTTCTCCGTTCTGAGTGACGATGTGCTATTTTCCTACAAGTGTAGCAGTCTGTACAACAAATCTGCCGAAAGAGGAATAGGTTACAACGACCCTGCTTTAGGTATTGACTGGCAGATTCCTCCTGACAAGGCCATCGTATCTCACAAAGACAGTATACTGCCTTCGATGAAAGAGGCTGAGAAAAATTTCATATTCACCCTATGACAAAGATATTAGTTACAGGAGCTGATGGTCAGTTAGGTAGTGAGATTGTTAAACTCTCACGACGTTTCTCAAATATGAAATTTACTTTTCTTACTATTGATAATCTAGATTTGACAGACAACAACAGAGTTTCAGACTATTTCAGTAAACACTCCTTCGACTATTTAATAAATTGCGCGGCATACACTGCTGTTGATAAGGCTGAGAGCGACCGGGAGGCTGCACAGGAGGTGAATAGCAGTATGGTGGGCCTTCTGGGTGAGATTACCGCCAAATCAGGAACCAGAGTAATACATATCTCAACAGATTATGTGTTCGATGGTAAAGCTCATTTTCCGTACACTGAAGATGCCTCAACTAACCCTGCATCTGTTTACGGCAAAACAAAACTTGAAGGCGAGGAGCTGCTGATGAGGAATAATCCTCAGTCTGTAATTATCCGAACAGCCTGGTTGTACTCTTCTTATGGTAATAACTTTGTGAAAACGATGATTAGGTTGGGTAAAGAGAGGGACGAAATGAGAGTAGTTCAGGATCAGATTGGCTCACCAACCAATGCTGCTGATTTGGCAGAAGCAATAGTCACAATAATATACAGGGTAGAGGAGGAGAGTTATAAATTTGTGCCGGGTGTTTTTCATTACACAAACGAAGGCGTTGCAAGCTGGTACGATTTTGCATACCATATTTTTGATTTGGCAAAAATAGATGTCACTATTGTTCCGGTATCTTCAGATGAGTATCCCACACCGGCTCCACGCCCTTTCTACAGCGTGCTGAGCAAACAGAAAATCAGAAGTGTCTACGATGTGGATACTCCCCATTGGTATGCCAGTCTTTGTAAGCTCTTTTAATTGTAAAAACATAAAGTATGCAGTGTAGTTTTATTTATGTAAATTAGATATCTCTATTTTTAAAATATTAAAATATAAATATATGGGAAATAATAGTGTATCAGAGGCAGTGCTTTTAAAAGCAGAATCGTGGTTAAAGGGTAATTACGATGAAGAGACCAAGAATGCTGTTAGAGCAATGCTTGACAGTGAGGATAAATCAAAGCTTATTGATGCTTTCTATAGAGACCTTGAGTTTGGCACAGGTGGCTTGAGAGGTATTATGGGGGCAGGTTCAAACCGAATTAACAGATATACAGTTGGAGCAGCAACTCAGGGGTTGGCAAACTACCTGAAGAAGAGTTTCTCTCACCTCGATCAGATTGGCGTGGTAATAGGCTACGACTGCCGAAATAATAGCCGTTTCTTTGCCGATACAGTTACCGATATTTTTTCGGCCAATGGGATAAAAGTTTACCTGTTTGAAGATTTGAGACCTACTCCTGAGATATCGTATGCAATACGTAAGTTGGGATGCCAGAGTGGTGTGATAATTACGGCATCACACAATCCAAAAGAGTACAACGGATACAAAGCATACTGGGATGACGGTGGTCAGGTGATACCTCCTCACGATAAAAATATTATTGATGGAGTGAAACGTATAGCTTCAGTTGATGATATTAAATTTGAGCGTAACCCCGAGTTGGTAGAGATATTAGGCGAAGCAATGGATAACGATTTTCTGGCAGCAGAGAAGAAGCTTACTCTTGACCCCGATGTGATTAAGAGAAATCAGGACCTTAGAATTGTTTATACCCCTATTCATGGCACTGGTGTTAAGTTGATACCTATGGCTTTAAGAAATATTGGTTTTACAAATATTATTAATGTGCCTGAACAGGATGTTGTAAGTGGTGATTTTCCTACCGTTGTGTCTCCTAACCCTGAGGAACCGGCAGCGTTGGAGATGGCTCTAAATAAAGGGCGCGAGACAGATGCCGATATTATTATGGCATCCGATCCTGACGGTGACAGACTGGGAATTGCTATTAAGGATACAAAGGGCGAATATGTTCTTGTTAATGGAAATATTACTGCACTTATCCTCACATGGTACATGCTAAAAAAGTGGAAGGAGAAAGGGCGATTGACAGGTAAGGAGTTTGTGGTTAAGACAATTGTTACTACAGAGGTGCTAAAGGATATTGCTGTTAAGTATGGTGTTGATTACTACGACGTGCTAACCGGTTTCAAATGGATAGCAAAAGTAATTCGTGAGAATGAAGGTGAGAAAAAGTATATTTGTGGGGGCGAGGAGTCATACGGTTTTTTGCCGGGCGATCATGTCAGGGATAAGGATGCTGTAGCTTCAATATCTATTGCCGCTGAGATTGCAGCATGGGCTAAAGATGAAGGTAAAACTCTATATGAGGTGATTCAGGATATCTACCTTGAGTATGGTTTCTCGAAGGAGAAGATGATTTACATTGTTAGGAAAGGTAAAACAGGTGCAGAGGAGATTGTGCAGTTGATGAAAGAGTTTAGAACTAACCCTCCACAGGTTCTTGCAGGTCAGAAGGTAGTTGTAATTAAGGACTATGCTGTTTTGGAGACGAAAGAGTTTGCTACAGGTGCAATAACCAAAATAGACCTACCGGTATCATCCAATGTGTTGCAGTTTTTCACCGAAGATGGTACGAAAATTTCTGTTCGACCTTCCGGTACAGAACCAAAAATAAAATTCTATATGGAGGTGAAAGTGCCGTTTGAGAAGAAAGAGGATTGGGACAAGGTGAACTCTTTGGCCGATGAGAAGATAGTGCAGATCAGTAAAGATCTCAATTTGTAGTACCCATAGGGCATCTATTCAAAATAAAACAAAACTCAGGAATATGCTAATTGTATTTCTGAGTTTTTTGTTTTTGCATCTGCACAACAAATCAACAATTTTTTATTTAAACAAAAACCCCTTTACTATCCTAAACTTGCAGATGAGTATAGTCAAAAAGCATTGCTAGATATCTCCTCTCTTCTCAAGTAATACAATATTTTCCACATGATGAGTATGTGGAAACATATCCACTGGTTGAATCTTTGTTACTCTGTATTTCTCGTCCATCAGACTAAGATCTCTTGCCTGAGTAGCTGAATTACAACTTACATAAACAACCCTGTCGGGAGCACTGTTAAGTATTGCCTCAACAACATCGGCATGCATACCGGCACGCGGAGGATCAGCAATGATAACGTCAGGATGTCCTTGTTTATCCATAAATTCGGTTGTTAATACATCTTTCATGTCACCTGCAAAGAAACGAGTGTTAGTGATGTTGTTCATTTGCGAGTTCTTTTTTGCATCCTCAATGGCTTCTGGGATATATTCAATCCCGATCACAGTTTTTGCCTGTGAAGCAATAAAATTTGCGATTGTTCCGGTACCGGTGTAGAGGTCGTAAACAACTTCAGTGTTTGAGATATTGGCAAACGCCCTAGTAACCTTGTAGAGCTCGTAAGCCTGTAACGAGTTTGTTTGATAGAACGATTTTGGGCCAACCTTAAACTTTAAATCCTCCATTGTCTCAATGATGTAATCATTGCCGGCAAAGAGTTTTACTTCCAAATCAGAAATGGTGTCGTTTGCTTTAGTGTTTATCACGTACATCAGTGAGGTTATTTCAGGAAACCTGTTTTTAAGATGCTCAAGAAGTGCAGTCCTAATCTCTTCATCTTCGTAGTATAGGCTAAGAATAACCATTACGTCTCCGGTTGTGGGCGAAGTGCGAATAATCAGGTTACGCAGCAAACCTCCCTTGTCTCTCAGATTAAAAAAAGTAAGGTCGTTTTTTAGAGCATAATCTTTTATCTCAAGTCGTATTGAATTTGATGGTTCGGGTTGCAGGTAGCAGTTTTTGATGTCTACCACCTTGTCGAACATTCCCGGGATATGAAATCCTAATCCGTTTTTATCAGTAATCTCTTCATCCGAGCTCATCTCATCCATCGACAGCCACCTTTTGTTTGAGAATGTGTACTCAAGCTTATTACGATAATACTTGTTTTTGTCTGAGCCTAAAATTGGTTGATGCGTAGGTAGTTCAACTCTTCCTAATCGTTGAAGATTGTTTATCACCTCTCGCTCTTTAAATTTTATCTGCTCTTCGTAGGGGAGTGCTTGCCACTTACAACCTCCGCAAACACCAAAGTGTTCACAGAAAGGTTCTACTCTTAAATCAGAATATTTATGGAATTTTACCGGATAACCCTCGTAAAAGCTTTTCCTCTTTCTGTTTACCTGCACATCCACAATGTCGCCGGGTACAACCTTTGTTACAAAAACAACTCTGTCATCCAGTTTGCCAATAGCTTTGCCTCCTGCTGCAACATCAGTAATCTCCAGCTTCTCTAGTAATGGTTTCTTTTTTCTTGATCGTCCCACGTCTCAATTTTTTAGTGGCGCAAATGTAACTATAAGTTTGGACAATTTAAGGAGAGGATTGTTAGACCCGTAAATATTTTAGCAACCTTATAGAGGGTTAAATATTATTTTGAGGTGTTGAGTTTAGTTTTTCTCTCTAATAATACATTTTTCTGAATATGAGTATTTGTTAATAACTTATTCAGGCATCACTTTTATGCGCCTTTCATTTTTGTCTTGATACCCCGCTGTGCGGGACAGACGCCAACGAAATCCCGCTATGCGGGACAGGCAAAAAAATCAAGGCTTATTTCTATTCGTGCTTTCCGTATGCTTGAAGATTAAGTTCGGTTGGATGATCTCCTCATACCTTCGGAGCTATCCAATCTCCCTAAATCTTCAATCACACTCCAAGCGCGAATAGAAAGAGGCCGCTAATATTATTTGTTGGTAATATAGAGATTGTAAAATATTTTAGTAACCATACTGAGGCCGCCGGAAGAATGTCTTATTTTATTACGTCCACTACGGGGCTCAGGTGTTTTTGGATTATGTTTCTATTCACAGGCCTTTGCCCTGTGTTAGCTTCTTGTGCCCCTTTCCGGGGCATGAATATTTTTTCAGATTTTGGTTCTGCACAAATATGTTAGTAAAATATGGGTAAGGGTCGTAGACTCGTAAATATTATAACAAAGGACAAAGCCCTTTGAGAGAGTATAAGGGAAATAATAGCCCCGTAGCGGGCGAAAGAAACTACCCCGAATTCAGGTTATCAAGCATCACAAAGAAAATAACTCCGTATTTTTACTATTTTTGCAATCAGATATAAAAAATCAACACTGTCAAGCATGGAGAAAAAGGTCTTAACATACAAGAGTATTGATAAATCACTACTTAAATCTATTCCAAACCCCTCGAAGGAGGCTTACGAGATAAAAATCAAAATACCCGAATTTACCTTTTTGGGTGTTCAGGATCAACCTGATTTTGCAGATGTGTTTTTAACATTCTACCCCAAAAGCAGAATAATAGAGTTGAAATCGCTAAAAATGTATGTTCAGCATCTGCGTAATATTACTGTTTCGTACGAAAGGCTGGTGAATGTGTTTTACGATCACCTGATGGATGCCTATGACCCGGAGAGAATACGATTAACGATGATTTGTAATCCGCGCGGAGGGATAAGCTCAAAGTTAACAGTAGATTCCGACTGGAAGGCAAGAGGAGGAGAGGAGAAGTTTGGCGATTGGAAAAATAATGTCGAAGATACCTGGAGCGTAACACTGTAAGGGAAGAGAGATGCCCCCTTAATCCCCCCGAAGGGGGGAGAGTTTGAAGATAGCTTGCAGTATTTTCTGTATTGATTTGTCTGCAAGACAAGAAAGCATCGGTGTTATGAATGGCGTCATACGGTCTCTCTCAAAGTGAGAAACATAAGGAAAAATAGCAAAACATGACAGAAAGTGATATTTATACCTCTCCCTCAGGGGGAGGCTGGGAGGGTGTCGATTCATTATCCCCTGAAGAATTTTTACAAAACAGCAAAGAGGGATGCATTATTGATGTGCGTACTCCTGCCGAGTTTGAGAAGGGGCATATTCCTGGCGCCTTCAATATTCCTCTCTTCACCGACGACCAGCGTGCTGTTGTGGGAACAATCTATAAGAGGCAGGGTAAAGAGAAGGCCGTAATTAAAGGGCTGGAGTTTGTTGGGCCTGAGATGAAAGATATGGTTCTGAAAGCCAAAAAGTTTTCGGGAGGTAAACTGCTGTACGTTCACTGTTGGCGTGGTGGGATGCGCAGTGCCAGTATGGCATGGCTCTTTGAAACAGCGGGAATGAAATGCTACACCATGAAAGGGGGCTATAAAGCTTATCGCCACTCTTTTCATCAACTACTGGAGCAGAATAGTTGGGAGTTTATTGTGATTGCCGGGCCTACAGGGTCGGGAAAGACAGCTATTTTGTATAGCCTTAGAGAGATGGGTGAGCAGGTACTTGATCTGGAAGGATTAGCCCATCACAAAGGTTCGGCATTTGGCAGTCTGGGTGAGTTGCCGCAATCAACTAACGAACAGTATGAAAACGATATTCATCACAATTTTCGAAATTATTCTTCCGATAAGCCTGTCTGGGTAGAGGGGGAGAGCAAATCTATTGGCCGTAACTTCATCTCTGATGATCTGTTTGAGATGCTTATAAATGCCGATACAGTGCACCTGAATCCTGATTTTGAATATCGTGTTAAACGATTAGTTGTTGATTATGCGGGATATTCGAAGGATGAGCTGATACACTCCTTTGAGAAAATATCAAAGCGATTAGGTTGCTTGAGAACCCAAAATGCCGTTGAAGCAGTGCAGTCAGGGAAGTTTGATGTGGCCGTGCGGATAGGGCTGAAGTATTACGATAAAACATATCAACATTCTATCGACAGTCGCTCAGGCAGAAGAGTCAATATCGATGTAGGTAGTGATGAACCTCACATTACTGCAAAAAGATTGAAAGATAATTACAGAAAGAAAGAACTGTTTAAATAAAAAGAAGAGGCTTTAAATTTTAAAGCCTCTTCTTTTATGCCTATTCTTTAGAACTGTTATTAAATGAGTCTTGCTCAAATGGATTTGCCCGAGCAGCACCAGGTGGCGGTGGTGGCGGGTCATCCGGGTCTGTATAGGTCATCATTATTAATGATATTTCATTATCAAGAATAATTCTATGTAAATTTGGTTTAGTATATCTCTTTTTTGTCATTGTATTAACTCGGCCAATGTATTAACTGCAAAGAAAACAAATATTATTTACTTAACAAACACTTTTTTTGTGACAATTGTACCCTTTTGAGTAACTCTAATTAAATAAATACCCTGATTAAGGTTAGAGATCGTTTTATTTGACCTTATTTCCTTATACATATTTATTAGCTGACCTGATATGTTAAATATATCAATGTCTGCAGGGTAATCGTTGTTTAATTCAATCTTTATACTGTTGTTAACAGACCATACTTCTATATCACTGCTCTGTTCATTCCCTTTATTCTGAATTGCGGTTGAGATACCACTTTGAAATACTAATTCAAACCTGTCTGTAATATCTCCGGTTCTAGGTTCTGTGAAATTATATGTTTTTTGTTCTAATAGATTTGTAGAGCTGCCTGTTGATAAATCATTAAGAAGTATTACTATATCATCAGGAAAATTTGCAATTAACAAAGCCTTTATTGAATAAGCTCCGGTGGTATTACTAATATTCTCATCTATTTTAATAGCAAAAGGAACAGTTACTTGATTTGTGAAATTTGGTATGCCTTTCATACATAATGATCTGGTTCCTAATGTAAAATATGGTTGTATAAACTCTGGATTTGTTGAGAATTTTTTGGTCATATTTAATTTTCTCAACGGCGTTATAGTTTCATCTGCAAAAGAAACAATAACCTCATCTCTATTAGATCCATTTGAAGCAGCAAATTTCAATAACGGAAAATCTGTTTTAGAAGAAGAACTTTTCAGATAAGAACCTGTTGTGGTGGATTTACATGCAGTTGTAAATATTACAGACTCTGTTACTGTTGTATCTAGCCTTACCCAGAAATTATGATTAGGAGGTATGATGGATCCGTTAATTAAATTAGTACTTTCCAATGTCGTTCCATTGTATGTTCCATATATTTCATCAAGATTTTTATATAACCAGAATCCGTTAAAGACAGAGTCTGAGGATAAAGTTACATTGTCCCAATTGATACTGTTGGTATATGGATTGCCAATTAAATTCCATCCTACACTTTTTCCGTAATCTATATCTACTGTATCATTGACTGTTTGTATTGAACCGGTAAATATGAGATTGTTAGTGCTTTTTAATAAATAGCCTTTTCCCCTGTCCATAGTTGTTGAAGCATCCATTGTTTCCCATAGACCTGTTGAATTATCCCAATAATACATATCATCAGTACAGCCAATTGAACTCTTAGTAGCTCCTGCTACAGGAGACGAAATATAATACCACCTGCTTGATGAAGCAGTGTTTTGGTGTATCTTAACATCATTAGGGTCATAATTCAGTGTGCCATCACAAAGCAGATATGCATTCGCAGAGGTGCTGGATTTAAGCTCAATTATGCTGTCAACGATTAGTGTAGCCCCACTAGAAACAGAAAGACCTCCCCCTGCTTCAATTATTAAATCGGCAATTTCTATACTTCCTGATGATATTTTAGGATTATATGTAGATGAAGATGGAATATTCACTATAGCCCCGTCAACAAATAATCCGTTACTTCCCCAATTAGAGGAATTTGACCAGGAGTCAGATGTGTTTCCAATCCAGTCTCTAACTTTTATTGCTCTGAATTTCCATGTTGTGGCCTCTGAAATGCCGGCAAAATCCGTACTCGTAGAAACTGATTGAACAAATCCCGAATCAATATTTACAAAATAGCATGAGTCTTGATTAAATGCCGTATGGGCAATTGAGAGTATGCTATCTGTAATGGATAATTTTGAATCATTATATTCAATAGCTAAAAAGTTACTGCTGTCATTACAATATTTAATCTTTAAATATCCTCTGTCTAGTACAACATCTTCATTAAATACAATTTTTAATGTGTCACTTAGCCTGACAGTTGTATCATTATTATTTGGTATGTATTTGTTGATTGATGGAGGAGTAGGAGCAGACTCTGTAGTAAATCTATAGTATGTGTCATCATATAAATTATCCCATCCGGTTCCATCTTTAACAATGACGTTATGATCCATAGAGCTAACAAAATATTCCGTACTATAATCAAGTTCTGAACCTGATAAATCAATTTTAACAATACTGTCATTTACAATAGTTAACCTTGAATCTCTGGAAGGTCGAGGCCCAGTTTTCAATTCAATGTATTCACCACTATTCCACGATTTACCAACTACAATAGAGTTTCCTGATCCGTAGTCTACTGTACTACCTGATGCAAACGTAATTGTTATAATTGGTGAGTTTGTCACTCCTGTTGCTCCTCTGGTTGGTGAAAAAGTTTGTGCAACAACAGATACATTGATACTTGTAAAAACCAGTATCCCAATAAATAGAGAGTAAATATTTTTCATAGCGTATTTTTTCAGTTTATACGGAGATAAGCGATAAAAGTTTGTTATTTGCTTTAATAATTTGCAACTAAAGTACAAAAA
>JALVBA010000124.1 GCA_027010905.1 Marinilabiliaceae bacterium | reverse complement strand
AACAAAGCCACCAGGAGTATAGGAGTTATTCCAACCCCGAATAGTATTATTGTTAAAGAGGGAACTTTTGTCATTAATCAAAAAACAACAATTATTTCGTCGGTAGATTCTTTATCCTTAAACGTAGCAAAATCGTTTGGTGACTTTATTAAAAAAACTTATAAAATTGATTTAATAACAAAAACAAGAAATAATAAAAATGCAATTATATTCTCACTTTCCAATGATAGCGCAGTACATAATGACGAATATGTTTTAGACATTACAAAAGATAAAATCATTATAAAATCAACTACAAATGCTGGTTTATTCTATGGTTTGCAAACTCTTAAGCAGTTATTGACACCAAAATCATTCTTAAAAAAACCGATATTATCATGCATGCATATTTATGATTATCCTCGTTATAGCTGGAGGGGATTTATGCTTGATGTTTCACGTCATTTTTTTCCGAAAGACTCGATTAAAAAGATTATTGACATTATGGCTATGCACAAACTGAATAAATTTCACTGGCATCTCACCGATGGCATAGGATGGCGAATAGAGATAGACAAATATCCTTTGCTTACCAAGCAAGGTGCATGGCGAATAACTAAACCTAAAGACAAACCCTGGAAACAATATACAACATGTGTAAAAGATGACCCACGTGGAAGCTATGGAGGATTTTATACAAAAGATGATATTAGAGAGATTGTACGTTATGCTGCCAGCCGCTATATTGATGTTATTCCCGAAATTGAGATGCCCGGGCACTCCCATGCTGCTCTTGAGTGCTATCCTGATCTTATTTGCAAAGATCAACCTAACATAGGTGTATACTGTGCAGGAAATGATAAAACATTTGAGTTTATAGAAAATGTTTTGTCAGAAGTTATTGAGCTCTTTCCGTTCAAATATATCCACATCGGAGGTGATGAAGTAAAAAAAGATAACTGGATAAAATGCAAACTATGTAGAGCCGAAATGAAAAAAAACAATCTGAAAAGTGCAGATGAGCTACAAAGCTTTTTTATCAAACGTATAGCAAAATATTTAAACAATCATGGAAAGAAAATAATAGGGTGGGATGAGATTCTACAAGGAGGAGCTCCTGAAGGGGCAACAGTAATGTCCTGGAGAGGAATAGAAACAGGTATAAAAGCAGCTAATGCCAAACATTATGTCATCATGTCCCCTACAAATCCTTGTTATTTTGACTTTAAACAAGGGAATAATATTTTAGAGCCTGATGCATATAAAGGATTTAACAATTTATTAAAAATATACGATTTTGATCCTACTCCGACAAATCTCCCTGTTGATGAGAGACAGTTCATATTGGGTGTTCAGGCAAACCTCTGGACAGAGAAGGTTAGTACTTTTAAGCATGCTGAATACATGATGTTGCCCAGACTGTCTGCTCTTTCAGAAGTTGCATGGACTACACCCACAAATAAAGATAGAGATAACTTTATTAAAAGACTTAATCTTCAATTTGATCGTTTTATGGAAAATGGATATAATTTTTCGTGGAGCTCTGCAACACCTGAAGCAAAAGTTATTTTTGATAAACAAAAGCAGGTTTTTAAATTAACCCTGTATAATGAACTTAATTTGTATGATATTTATTACACTCTTAATGGGAAAGAGCCTGATATCCATTCAAAGAAATATACTGAACCCATTGAATTTACAGAACCAATAGACCTATATGCGAAATGTTTCAGAAAAGATTCATTCGTTGGCTACCCTCTTATCAATCATTACTCAACAGATTTCAAAGATAAGTGGACTATAAAGTATAAATATAATTTTAATGATGCTTATAACGGGGGTGGTGAAAGAGCATTGTGTGATGGTAAGAAGGCTGAAAACAGGGGAGATGATAAGCATTGGCAAGCATTCCCTGTCAATGATCTTGATATAACTATTGACTTTGGAGGAATCTATTCAACTTCAGAAATATCAATTGGATTCTTTCAATACAGAGAAGTATCTGCAGCTGCATTTCCAAAAAAAGTTGTAATATCAGTATCGAATGACGGCTCAAAATATACTCCTGTTTTGGAAAAAGAGTTTGATGATATTGCAAAAAAAGCTCCATTGACCAGAACCATTAAAGCTCAGTTTAAAAAACAGGAAGTAACCTACGTACGCATATTTGCAGAAAACAGGAAAAAAGTTCCCGGCACAAATGGAGATGCCTGGTTATTTACCGATGAGATAGATATAAAATGATATCTAGCCGAAAAACTTAGATCGTATACATTTAGCGAACCATATATCTATTCCCATTTCCGTCAATGAACATAACTATACCATTACCTTTAGCGTAAAGAACTGTTTTGATATTTGAAAGATTTGATATTCTATTAAAAGTTATTTCAAGAACACCTTTTAGCTCTACGTCAAGAATATAGTCTTCAAAGTATTTGATACTGGCATTCTTTTCAATATTTTCTTTTGTCACGATATCGTAGGTTGCTGCCTTGGAAGCACCTGTAATCGTATTTGATATCATAACCTTTAAAGTGAATTGATTTTTGTTCTCCCAATTTGTGATACAGCCACTGCTGATGTCTACAGAAAAACTGTACGGAGACACTGAAGTTCTAAAACCCACCGAATACATAAACCTGTTGTAACTCGCACCGCAATCATCGGAACAAGCATCCTCAACAACGAATGTGTTACAGGAAACCTTCAGCAAAGTCTGGCTAAAGCCGGTATCATCAACAATATCCCTGTATTTTATGCTGTCTGCCACAAACCACTCTTTTGTGATATTTTTGTAGTAATCCGACCTTTCAGTATCGATACACCCCGTTTCTCCGCAGCTGGTACGATATACAAACATCCTTTACAAAGTTATAGAAACATCGTTTACACTTTTTAAGTACAAGTCTGAAACAAAAAACAGACAATTATGCCTTGGAAAGAAACGACGAAAATGGAACAAAAAATT
>JALVBA010000123.1 GCA_027010905.1 Marinilabiliaceae bacterium | reverse complement strand
ACATTATTCATAATCGTTATAAATTATAACTATGGTTGATTATCAATAAGTTAAAATTATGCTGTTTGTAAATCCTAAGAAATTATTGGTGCAAATTTTCAAGTTGGGTTAACTAATATGATTTCAGGATTATTAGCATATTCCTTTTTACCTAAGAAACCTAGAATAAAATACGAAACAGTAAATACATACGGGCAACTATCTATATGCTAAATAGTTTCTTATATCGAACTCAGGTTATTAGCACTTAATACACCTCTCCTTTGGCTGATTTCAGTGTATTTATCAGCAGTGATGTTATTGTCATAGGCCCTACACCACCCGGTACAGGTGTAATGTAACTACACTTAGGGGCAACAGCATCAAAATCAACATCACCTTTCAGTTTCCATCCCGACTTTGTTTTATCAGACTTAATCCGGGTTGTACCCACATCAATAACCACAGCACCCTCTTTTACCATATCCTCTTTCACAAAACCGGGTAACCCGATAGCAGCAATAAGAATATCCGCCTGACGGCACACCTCTTGGATATTTGGAGTTCGACTGTGGCACACCGTTACAGTGGCATTTCCATGATTGCTTTTCTGCGAAAGAAGAATACTCATCGGTCGGCCAACGATATTACTTCGTCCCACTACAACACAGTGCTTACCTGATGTTTCGATATTATATCTTTTCAGCAGCTCCATAATTCCCTGCGGAGTGGCCGAGATAAAAGCCGGCATCCCTATGGTCATACGACCAACATTCTGCGGATGAAAACCATCAACATCTTTGCGTGGATTTATTGTCTCAGTCACCTTCTCTTCAGAAATATGTTTTGGTAAAGGCAGTTGAACAATAAATCCATCAAGCCCATCATCCTCATTAAGCTCCATTACTTTAGCCAGCAACTCCTCTTCGGTAACATCATCCTCATATCTGATTAACGAAGATTTAAAACCCACCTCCTCGCAAGCCTTCATCTTACCCGACACATACGATTCACTTCCTCCGTCGTGACCAACAAGTACAGCTGCCAGATGTGGCCTTCTGCCTCCGGCACTAAGAATCTTCTCTACCTCAATAGCTAAATCTTTCCTTACCTCTTTTGATGTTAATTTCCCGTCGATTAAATTCATTGGTTATATGGTTATAGTGTTATTTGGTTTTACGTTCTTTGTTTGGGTTTACTGATTTCGGGTTCAAGGTTTTGGGTTTTGGGTATATACTCGTTACCAACTATCGAACACTTTTACCTTTTTACTTTTACCTTCCCGATACTCGGGACGTCGCTACCGCTCCGTTTGCCTTTTACTTTCCTTCTCCGCTATCAATACCACTGTCAGAGTCTGCGACTACTGACAGGGTGTTTGTCAATTGCAGCCAACTTCGCTACCGCTTAGCACCCCTACCTTCCCATAGGCAGGTTACCCATCATGCGCGACATCTTCTTCTTTCCTCCGGTGGTCATCATTCGCATTACCTTGCGGGTATCTTCAAACTGTTTCATCAATCTGTTAATATCCTGAATTGTTGAACCGCTTCCTTTGGCGATACGCTTACGTCTGCTACCATTTATCAGAGCAGGATTGTTTCGCTCTTCCGGCGTCATAGAGTGGATTATAGCTTCTATACCTTTAAATGCATCATCGTCAAAGTCCATATTCTTCATCATCTTTCCCATTCCGGGAATCATCGAAGCCAAATCCTTCAGGTTACCCATCTTTTTAATCTGACTTATCTGCTTAAGGAAGTCGTCAAAATTGAACTGATTCTTAGCAATTTTCTTCTGTAACTTACGAGCCTCCTCTTCGTCGAACTGCTCCTGAGCTTTCTCTACAAGTGATACAATATCACCCATACCCAAAATACGGTCGGCCATCCTCGATGGATGAAACACATCCAGAGCATCTAACTTCTCGCCCGTACCAACATATTTAATTGGCTTATCAACCACACTACGAATAGAAAGTGCAGCACCTCCACGTGTATCACCATCCAGTTTAGTAAGAACAACCCCATCGAAATTTAATCTCTCGTTAAACTCCTTAGCGGTATTCACAGCATCCTGACCGGTCATTGAATCAACAACAAACAGAATCTCCGAAGGATTAACGGCCTTCTTAACAGCCGTAATCTCATTCATCATCTGCTCATCAATAGCGAGGCGACCGGCGGTATCGATGATAACTACATCATATCCTTTATCCTTTGCATGTTTAATGGCAGCTTTAGCAATCTTAACAGGCTCCTTATTATCCACTTCGGCGTAAACCGGAACACCAACCTGCTCTCCGAGTACCTGTAGCTGATTAATCGCAGCCGGACGGTACACGTCACCTGCTACCAGCAGAGGACTTTTTGAACGCTTATTTTTCAGCAGATTGGCAAGCTTACCTGAGAATGTTGTTTTACCCGAACCCTGCAAACCGGCAATAAGTATAACCGCCGGCGAACCTTTCATATTAATATCAACCGACTCCCCTCCCATCAGTGTGGCAAGCTCATCATGAATAATCTTAATAATCATCTGGTCGGGCTTAACGGCAGTAAGAACCTTCTGACCGGTAGCCTCCTGTTTAACGTTATCGATAAACTGTTTTGCCGTTTTATAATTGACGTCAGCGTCCAACAGGGCACGACGAACATCTTTCAGTGTCTCCGCTACATTTAACTCCGTAATTCGTCCCTCACCCTTCAGTAGCTTAAACGATCGCTCTAACCTATCACTAAGATTTTCAAACATCCTTTTATCCTTTTTTTATTTTGCTGCAAAAATATAAAATTATTATCCCCTATCGTTTTTTAATATTACTTTTTTTCAACAATATTGTAGAAAATATAACAACTACAACTATGTACCTATTTTTTGACACCGAAACAACCGGACTACCGCGAAATTGGAAGGCTCCTGTAACCGACACAAAAAACTGGCCGCGAATGATTCAGATAGCATGGGTATACACCGATGCAGCAGGAGCAGTTATAGAC
>JALVBA010000122.1 GCA_027010905.1 Marinilabiliaceae bacterium | reverse complement strand
GTAATATACATAGTTACTTATAATTATATAATTCATAACAGAATAATTCTTCTATGAATTTAATACGTAGTTTCGCTTTTTAATTATTTGTATCTTTGGGCAAACTTTAGAACTAATGTATTTAGACTCATATAAAAACAGAATAGTTGAGCTTTGTGAAAAACATAAGGTTAGGCATCTGTTTGCATTTGGGTCAGTTCTTTCTAATAAATTCTCTGATGTAAGTGACATTGATTTTCTTGTAGATATCAAGTCAAATGATCCCATTACGTACGCCGAAAGTTATTTCAACTTTAAATTCGACCTTGAGAATTTATTAAATAGAAAAATTGACTTATTAGAAGAGAGAGCTTTGAAAAACAGATATTTCATAGAGAATATTAATAATTCAAAAAAGTTAATTTATGGATCTTGAGATTAAAACATGGCTTCAAGATATTGATAGATCAATTGATGAAATATATAGTTTTCTTCCTGCTAAGAGGGATTTTTTTGAATTCCAAAAGGATTTAAATTGCAATTAGATATTTGCCAATATTAAAAAAAGAAGTTGAGGAACTTCTGGATTAGCATTCTCATACATTAACTTATAAATCAAATGAAAAGAGACACAAAAATATTCGACCTTATTCAGGAAGAGTACAACAGACAAAAAGAGGGAATTGAACTGATCGCCTCAGAAAATTTCGTTAGTGAGCAGGTAATGGAAGCTATGGGCTCTTGCCTGACAAATAAATATGCCGAAGGTTATCCGGGTAAACGTTACTACGGAGGTTGTCAGGTGGTAGACCAGACTGAGCAGCTTGCCATTGACCGTGCTTGTGAACTTTACGGTGCTGAGTATGCCAACGTGCAACCCCACTCGGGAGCTCAGGCTAATGCCGCAATTTTCTTTGCCATCCTTAAACCGGGTGACACTTTTATGGGTCTTGACCTTGCTCACGGTGGTCACCTTACTCACGGCTCTCCGGTTAACTTTTCAGGTCGTGACTTTAACGCCATAGCATACCATGTGAAAGAGGATACCGGCATGGTTGACTACGACGAAATGGAGGCTTTGGCACTGGAGCACAAACCTAAAATGATTATTGCAGGCGCTTCTGCCTACTCACGTGAATGGGATTATGCCCGTATGCGAAATATTGCCGATCAGGTGGGAGCAATTCTGATGTGTGACATGGCTCACCCGGCTGGGCTGATTGCAAAAGGTCTGCTAAGCAATCCTGTTGAGCATTGCCACATTGTTACAACCACTACTCACAAAACACTGCGTGGTCCCCGCGGAGGTCTGATTCTCGTAGGGAAAGATTTTGAAAACCCCTGGGGTTACAAAACACCAAAGGGAAAAACCAAGATGGTTTCAGAAGTACTGAACTTTGCCGTATTCCCGGGTCAGCAAGGGGGGCCGCTTGAACATATTATTGCAGCTAAAGCTATTGCATTTGGGGAAGCGTTAAGCGATGACTTCAAAGAATATGTTGAGCAGGTCAAGAAAAATGCCGATGTTATGGCCGATGCTTTTGTTAAGAAGGGGTACAAAGTTATTTCAGGCGGAACAGACAATCACCTGATGCTTATCGACCTGAGAACAAAATTCCCTGACATTACAGGGAAAGTTGTTGAGAACACTCTGGTAAAAGCCGATATTACCATCAACAAAAATATGGTTCCGTTTGACAGCCGTTCTCCTTTCCAAACCTCAGGTTTCCGTGTTGGTACAGCTGCCATCACCACCCGTGGGTTAACGGAAGAGCACATGCCTTTGATAGTTGATTTTATTGATGAGATAATTTCTAATGTGGGAAATGAAAAGGTTATTGCATCTGTTCGTAAGCAGGTGAACGACCTGATGCAGAAGATGCCGATGTTTGCATGGTAAACCTGTTTTAATGCGAGGGTGTAGCAATAAGTGCAACCTCGCATTTTTATGAATCTATTCATTAGAGCCGGCCAACTCTTCCATATAAAAGTTTGGATATTGTCCATCGTGAACCCTCTCCACAACAATATCCTTGGGGAGATTCAGTACAACTGACCTAATAGGATTTAGGATGATCCCAACTTATAGGATAATGTAAGATTTGAGCCGGGGAATTTCGTTTCAGTATCGTTCATTGCTACACATATTTTTTTATGACAGCATCATCTTTCCAATGAGATAGCCTATGTATTTCAATAATTAATTTTTGATTTTTGTTATCCACTATCAGATTTGCATCTGTTTTATATATCTGCTTTAGCAAAAGTCTGGAAATGAATTCTAAATGTTTTGTCTTAAGAGAATCAAGCTATATATAACTTCATTCAATTTCGAACTTAGTCACAATACAGCTTTTCTGAACGAATTAAAAAATTACTACTTTTGGTGCAACATCATCTCAAAACAGGCCATGGATTACATTAATGGTTTTTTACTTATAAGTGCAGGAGTTGCTGCCGGATTTATTAACACTTTGGCCGGAAGTGGTTCTCTACTAACTCTACCTTTACTAATATTTTTAGGCTTATCGCCACATCAGGCCAATGCCACAAATCGTGTAGCTATTTTCTTTCAGAATATTGTGGCTGTTAAAAGTTTTACTAAACAGAAGCTCCTTGTACCAAAACAGGAGACAGGTCTAGTTGTTCCGGCACTGCTTGGGGCTATTGTTGGAGCATCGCTTGCTGTAAATATAAATGAGACGGTATTACATGCTTTCATCGCGGGATTATTGTTCTTTATGTTCTTTATTATTTTACTAAAACCCGACAGGTGGGTAAAAGAGCAAGCAGGAAAAATTGATGGTAAGCGACCGGTGTGGCAAATTGTAATATTCTTTTTCGTGGGCGTGTATGGTGGGTTTATTCAGGCAGGTGTGGGCTTCTTTCTTTTAAGTGCATTGGCACTCGGCGTTGGATACGATCTGATAAAAGCAAATGCCGTTAAGGTGTTGATTGTTCTATCGTACACTGTAATTGCTTTGGGAATATTCATCTGGTCGGGACAGGTTGATTTTCTTTACGGAATAGTGCTGGCCGCTGGAAGCTCCATTGGTGCCTATATTGCTTCTAAATATGCAAAACAGATTGGAACAAAAATTATCAGATACATTTTATTGGCAGCTGTTTTGCTTGCCAGCATGAAGATTGCCGGAGTATTTGAACTAATCTTCTGACTTACACCTGTTATTTAAGTTCGAAATGGTAGGTAATAGTACCTTTTACGTATGCCGAAGCATTTGGATCAGCATTAAAATGAGCCTTTAATGCAGCCTTCTCTGCGGCCTCCTTCAAACGAGAGTTCTGCGTAGTAGAGCCTTTGAGCGTGTATTTTGCGCTTACCACCCTTCCGGTACGGTCAACAGTTATTTCAACAACTACAATACCCTCCTCCTGAATATCGTAAGCCGGCTTTGGCAGTGATCCTTTCAGAGAACGGCCTGCCAGTTGAAAACCATCACCTTTCGATCCCTGTCCTCTACCCGAATAGTTCCTTGAATTGGGGTCACCGGTTACATATCCTTGATTACCGCTACCTTTATTAACACCCTCCGAGCTGCTTGATCCGGAGCTCTTTCCAAAGGCATTAGATACATTACTATTGATAGCTTTCTTTTGTCTTTTAATCTCCTCCTGGCGTTTGCGCTCCTCCTCCTCTTTACGTCTCTTCTCCTCTGCTACCTTCTTTATTCTCGCATCCTCTTCTCTCTTCAGCCGCTGTTGCTCTTCTCTTTTTCTCCTCTCTTCGAGTTTTATTTTCTTTTCTGCCTTCTCTTTTTTCTTCTGCTCTTCACTTTTGACTTCAGGAGCATCATCATAATCCTGAGTCTTTATCTGCTCTTTAGTTGGTTCAACTTTTTTTGGTTTTGATGTTGGGGGTGGTGGATTAACCGGTTTAGGATTACTTGCAGCTTCAGCTTTTTCAGGCTCCTGCTTTCCCCAGCCAACCCGCGAGTCACCCAGGTTCACAAGTATACCCTCCTCCTCTTCCGGGATGGAGGTAAGCCCAAATAACATAAGAAATATTAAAACAATAACATGAAATATTATTGTCCCAACAACTCCATGACTCTTAAACCTATTTTCTTTTTTCTTTTGCACTTGTAGCTAATATTAACTTATATCTGTTTCTTACTGCAATATCTCTTATTTTTCCAACAACTGAAAATGGGACTGACTCATCAACATGCAGTGCCACGTATGTTTCAGGCGACTCTTCAATTATACTTCTCAACCTAGGTTCTATCTGACGAAAAGTAACCTCATCGCCTTCAACAAAATACTTTAAATCTTTGGTAACCGATACTGTTGTATTAGGTTTTGCCGATGCCTGATGATCACTCTTTGGCAGTGTCATATCCCTGTTTGCATAAGGAGTTACCAATGTAGATGTTATCATAAAAAATATAAGTAACAAAAACACTATGTCGGTCATTGACGACATACTGAAACCCGAATCTACCTTACTTCTTCTTTTAAGAGCCATTATCTTATATCTAATACAACCTTACTCCCTAATGTTTCTGCAATATCCAACACATACGCAACATCACCTGTAGTAGCATTTTTATCAGTGCGCATTTTAATTATCGCATTCTCATTACCTGACAATATTTGTGCCAATCGAATTTCAACGTTCGAACGGCTTATCTTTCTGTTGTTTATGTAAAAACTCCCTCCAGAAGTAACCCTTACGTTAACATATTTGTTAACTGTTTGCTTACTTGTGCTCTTTTTCGGAATCACAAGTTTCAAAGCATTGGGATGAACCAAAGTAGAAGTAATCATAAAAAATATAAGCAACAGAAATACAATGTCGGTCATTGACGACATGTTAAATGATGAACTTACTTTACTCCTTCTTCGTAATGCCATACCTTATTTATTGATTATTGTAAATTGTAAATTGAATATTATTTAATATTCAATTTACAATTCTAATGTGCCGGTTCGTTCAACAGATCCAAAAATTCCAATGCATGTGCCTGCATGTTGTGAACAACCTTATCAACGCGGGTAACAAGATAGTTGTATGCAAAAAAGGCGATAATACCAATAATCAATCCGGTTACCGTAGTTACCATTGCAGTATAAATACCTGATGACAACAAACTGACATCAATATTATTTCCAGCATTTGCCATATCGAAGAAAGCCCTTATCATCCCAATAACAGTTCCCAGAAAACCTATCATTGGTGCACCCCCCGAAACGGTAGCAAGCATTGAGAGTCCCTTCTCCATTTTACTTATCTCTAAATTACCAACATTCTCGATTGCCGTATTTACATCATTCAGAGGACGACCTATACGAGTAATACCCTTCTCTATCATTCGTGCAATTGGTGAGTCCTGAGCCTGGCAAAGCCCCAAAGCAGACTCTATTTTACCCTCATGAATATAATCTTTAATGCGATTCATAAAAGTATCGTCGACTTTTGACGACCTTTTAATTGCAAAATAGCGTTCAAGAAAGATATAGACTGAAATCACAGACAACAATAACAACGGATACATAATCCAACCTCCGCTGATGGCCATCTGCATGTAATCAATGGTTTTTTCTGCTGTCTCTTCTGCAGCCTCCTGCGGTACAGCTTGCATTAATAATAGTAAGTTCATATTTGTAATTTAAATTTTCTGTTCCAAAAGTACAATTAACCTGATTAAATCGTAAATAATATGAAATATCTACGCAATAATAAACGGTAAGTTTTATAAATCATTTCATTTTTCCTCATTTTTTTCAACATCCTTGCTTTGCAGAGCAGCTTCCTGCTTATCTTTTTGTACTCTCTTCTTCTTATTTTTTCCTGTCAACTTATCCCAATAGCGATTCAACAGCTCTCCAATAGTGTTAAACTCTTCGTGAAACGATATACCTATTCCCTGCGTTGTTGGTGATGTATCGTAAAATACGTCATTATTGGAGTGAGTGTATGCTTTAGCTCTTATTGAGCCTTTCTTATTCAGTTTTACCTCTACATCAAAATCACCAATAATGCTACTCACATTTTCAGTTTGATAATTACCATACCCCACATTACTATTCAGAGTAACCCAATTATTAAATATTTGCTTTGATAGAGCAAGCTCAAACTCATCATTTGTAATTTCATCGCCCGGCCGGTAACTCACCCCAATATCCATATCGTTACTAATTTGCGACAGCCAGTGACTTAACTGATTTGACAACATCTCGGTTGTAGTTACAACTGCCATATTACTACCGGCTTTTGCTGTTGACTCACCTGACCTTGATAGCTCAGGGGCATAAAACTTATTTAGTACCAGTAGAGATAGAACCTGCCGGTTGAGCTCTTCTTCTGTAGTGATGTATTCATCGATAAGATTCTGGTTGGAATTGCTAACCGATGGTGTTTTTATTTCGAACCTGATTGATGGCTCTAACAGCCTATCACTTAATAACATATTCAGATCAATCGGTACTCTTTTCTGATACCCGGAACTGGAACCGGGGTCTAATGTGGCAGCTACTAAATCATACATTGAAGCCTTAAGCTTATAGGTTGCTTTCATATCAATCAGTGCATTGTAAGGAGAACCATCCCAACGGATTTTACTACCACTGTTTATAACAAAACGTTTATTGATAACATTTTGTAGAGTAAACATATAATCACCCTCTTCAATAGTATATTGTCCGTAAAAAAAGACATTACCGGCCTTATCTATTTTTATTCGCAAATCACCATTACCTGTACCTTTCAATACATCTCCAACTTTTGAATCAAAAATCAACTGTAACTTAGCTGCAGGAGTAGCTTCAAAATCCATTGTAATATCCATTCCCGACACATCAACATGATAATCTTTAGATTGGTGATTGTTCTTAGCATTCAGTTCTGCGTTTCCATCATTAAACCGGATGAAATCAGCCTCCTCAGCACTACCATTATCCTCCAGAGGAATAGATATCTGCGTATCTCCAACCGACTTTGCTAAAATGTCAATCTTTATGTCATTTGTGTAACCGGTTATTGACATATTACCATCAACAAATGCTTTCCCGTAATAGACCTCATTATCGTTTTCTGTTGTATTAAGAACAAACATATTGTTTGCTTCCAACGTCAAGTCATAACTCATATTTCTAAATAGAGTATGACCTATAGTTCCTTTAAACACTCCCTTGTTATTGAATTCGTCAACAACAGTCATATTATCAAATATCATAGTGTTCGGTTCGAAAAAAACAGAGTCGTAGAGAGTATATCGTGTGTTTAGCAAACCTATTTTAAAGTTCATATCATTTGATTTCACACGACCTGTAAGAATAGGCCTTTTAACTGTTCCTCCGATATACATATCTCCGGAAGAGGTTCCTTTAATATCCTGCATTATATAGCCCAGATACATATTTAAGAATGCCATTGGCAGGCTATCAACCTTAAATTTCATATCTACAGCCATATCGTTAAAGCCTATTCCCCCCTCTCCATATAGCATCTGTTGAGAATTATTATTTAATGAGGTTAAAATATTCAAATACTTTTGTTTGGATTCATATTGCGACGAAACTGCAAACACACCCAGAGAGTCGCTATTAACCACAAGATCTTCAATATTTATACTACTTGTTATTATTGGTGTTTCAAAAACATTTCGGATTTGCATTTCGCTGTTTAGAAGTCCGCTCAACTTCAGATTCTTTATTTTATCACCAAGCAGGTTTCCAATATCAATATTATCCATAAATATATCCAAATGATCATCCATGGATTTATGCTGAAAACCGTTAACACCTATTTGCTGATATTTTGAGTATATCCTCATATTCTTAACCGAAAAACCTTCGGGAAAGATAAAGATCTTTGATGGCTGAATATTCCAGATACTGTCTCCTGCAATTATTTGCGACTCCTCAACATCAATAGATGAGAACAACCCTCTCTCTTTCCGGCTAAAGTGAGTTAATATAAAGAGGGTTCCACTATTTGTCTTCTCTTCCCAGTTATTCCAAAACATATTAATTTGCAAACTATCACCGACTGCTTTCTGAAAAATACTTAAGTTATTAAATGTGACAATGCCATCCATTATTAACTTCTGAAACCGGGTGGTAAAAGAGAGTTGCTTTTTTTCGTTGGTATTTAAAAAGAAAGAGACATTCTCTGACTTAATATTGTTGTAGTTAAGATATCCAAGCTCCCCTTCAATATCCACATCACTATTTTTCGCATTGAAGCTCCCCAGTATCATTCCCTCATCCGAAATGTCAACACTTGGAATGATGACATTAACAATATCATGCATTTGCTTAAGGTTCAGCAAGAAGGTGAAATTATTCAATTCCTCTTGCGATGCTTTCAAATCATCAGTGCTATTAGCATCAAAGGCTGGCAGATAATTATAAATTAAATGCTTAACAGTTTTGCCAATATCTCTAAAATTATAACTGCCGGTAATTTCTCCTTCAAACAGGTCTGACTCTATCAAAACATGCTTAATTGTATCGACTCTTTGGGCTATCAAAACCAACGAATCAACCTTGAACGATTTTTCCGGAGAGGTAAAAGAGACATCATCAACTCTGATGAATCCAACAACATCACCAAAAGTTTTCCCTTGTATCTTTGTTTCAATATCAAGTGACAATTCATTGTCGGGGATAGTAGTAATAAAATTAAATTTATCCAGCTTCATATTTTTCACTGAAGCACTAAAATCAAACTCGGGCACATCTTTCGACATATCAATAACTCCTGAAAAGTCGAGTGTTCCGTTGGGGTCTTTTAAATAGACGCTCCCATTAAAGTGTTGATTAGCAAGAAAACCATTAAGATAGATATTTTTATAAGAATAGTTGTTAAAGTTAAGTGAATCAACATTTCCTTCAAGAAACACCAGAAAATCCTTATCTGAGTTACGACTACCTTTAATAGTGACATCCATGGTTATATCACCCATTACCTTCTCATAACCAAACAACTTTCCGATATCAAACTGTTGTGTAGAGACATAACCTCCATAAAAGACCTGCTTACTGTCCTCCTCAATTTTCAGCCCGAGGTCTGTTTTTATTGTTCCAAGATTTGTTTCAAACCCCCCAAAAGCAACTAAATCAGATAAGAATCCGGTAAGATTCCCTTTAAATTTTATTGTGCCCAACTGCGAGAATGATTTTGGCAGCACAAGTGCCTTTTTCCCTGAAAATGACAATATCTTCTCTAAATCGGAAACATCAGTTGTTAATGATTTTATCCTCACGTAGAGGAAAGACTCCATAATATCGGGCAATCCATCAATTGAGAAGTTGAAATTGAGTCGCGAATGGTTGCCTATTGCAAGATTAATATTATCTCCTTTAAGATTAGCAATTTTTCCTTTAACTAATCCGGCGAAACGAATATCTTGCGATACAATATTAAAATCTGGCAAAAAATATTTCACATCTTTTACTGACAATGAACTCTGTTTTACTTTAAGATACAGAGGACTTGTTATTGAATAGTTTTCAAAATCTTTTATTCCCTTTGTATCTGCAACCAAACGATCAATAGATATTCTTGAGTTTTCAGACTTGAGAAAAAAGTCTTTCAGCTCAACTACTCCTTTCGAGAACGCAAAACCTCCTTCCATTTGTTGCAAAACAAAGCCATTACTCAGGCTGAAGGAGATATTATTTATATTTACATTAAGAGTACCCTTTCTATTTGATATGCTGTCTGCTGAAATATTCAAACTGTTAATTGCCAGTTTTTGTACAGCTAGACTGGTTGCACCCACCTTATCTTCTTCAAAATACAACAGTGTTGCATCTGCCACTTCTACCCCTCCCAGTCCTACACTCCAAACTTTAGTTGAATCCTTTTTTTGTTTTTTCAGAGATTTTAGCAGAAATGAGAAGTTGTACAGCGTATCTCTCTTTTGGATGTTAGCAGCCGGGGAGTGAAGCTCTATTTTATTAAAATAAATCCTCTTATCTCTGATTTTTAATGAATCGATAAATGCATCAATCTCGGCTACATGCAGTAAAGAGTCACCCTTTTCATCCTTTATTAAAACATTAAATAACGAAATTGTGTTGAATGACCTTACCCGTGTCCTCTCTATCGATACCTCGATATTGAGATCATCAGATAACTTATTTGCAATAATATGAGCAAGTTGAGTCTGAGCGTATGGGATTAAAAGCAGGCCATAAATAAATGCCGGTAATAAAACTATTACCGCTAAAACAACAAGCCCTATTTTGATTTTTTTTTTTATACTTTTGCCTTTTTTCCTGAATCACACAAAAATATAAAAAAGAGATGACATCTGAGTCTTGTAAAAGTATTAATCTATAATAT
>JALVBA010000121.1 GCA_027010905.1 Marinilabiliaceae bacterium | reverse complement strand
TTTGCAGTCACCCACAACACCATTGCCAATCGCTAACGTTTCCTATCAACTCGGCACGTACGAGGACTTACACCTCGCCAGCCTATTACCATGCCCGACATACGAATAAGTGAAGGTCTCACTCGCAGTGAGGCCTTCACTACCCATTCTTCTGATGCGCCGATAAATTCGTTGGGTTCCCCTACACGCACAAACACTTCGTTGACCCCGCTCCGGTGGTGACGAACGAAGGTTTTTACCGTCCTAAAACCTCGAATTGTCCGGAGGTCATTCGAGCGTTGGAGAGAAACAAATAATCTCTACCTATGAAATCCATCACTAACAAATTTCAGTACTTCGGGTAGAGACTCTCGCCAGTAGACCCAGCTGTGTCTGCCATCACGCACACGGTATTCGTGTGGAATACCCTTTTTACGCATGGCAATATGCACCAGACTGTTTCCTTCGTAGAGGAAGTCATCATTGCCGCAGTCAATATACCAACGAACCTTTTTTATCTTTTCCGCCGGGATATTTTCTATCAAAAAGTGGATATTGTAGAGATTGCGATACTCTGTTATTTCAAGCTTTGAATAACCGACATCAGCACCAACATACTTCTTAACAATTTCTTCAGATGACAGGTCTCTGGCTGCTGCACTTAAAGGAGATGCTGAAGCAAACATTTCAGGATGATGCAACGCATAGACAAATGTTCCACCACCACCCATCGAAAGCCCGGCGATTGCACGAAACTCCTTTTTACCTCTGATGCGGTAGCTCTTTTCGATGTATGGAATAAACTCCTCAAAAAAGAAATCTTCGTAACGCCAGTGTCCTTTTATGTCATTGAAATAACCCTTTTTTCCCGTATTGGCATCAGGCATAACAATAATCATTGGTGTGACACTCCCCTCCTTAATTGCTTTATCCGCAATGTACTGCACTTCGCCAAACTGTATCCATCCTGTTTGGTCATCACCTGAGCCATGAAGCAGATAAAGCACGGGGTAGCTACGCTCTGAAATTTTGTAACCGGGAGGTAGATAGATGGCGTATTTTCTTTTGCATTTTAGTATTTTACTTGTCACTGAACGGTTTTCTGAAACCCTGCTCTTTTGAGCTTTTAACGAGAGAGCAAAAAACAGTGCTGCGAAAATAGAAATTGTAGTAATTTTTATGATAATAATTAATTGTATTATTAGTCTCTGGATTTAAAAAAACTTCACCTCTTCCCTCTCTCCCTTTTCAATTGATAAAATATCGCTCAACAGATTGTTTGCCAAACGCGATGCCCCAATACGGAAAAGATTATTGTTTAACCAATCATTACCCAACACCTCTTTTACAACCCCATAATAGATTAAAGCATCTTCAGCAGTAGAGATTCCTCCGGCAGCTTTTAAACCAACTTTTTTGCCGGTTTTTTGATGGTATTCTTTTACTGCACGAGCCATAACATAAAAGGCTTCAGGTGTGGCAGCAGGTTGCATTTTACCTGTTGATGTTTTAATAAAATCAGCACCCGCCTCCATACAAAGCAGACTAGCCATCCAAATCTGTTCCGGGGTTTTAAGTGCTCCTGTCTCAAGTATTACTTTCAGATGAATATCCTGTATAACATCCTTTATGGCCACCACCTCTTCGTAGGCAAAGTCATAGTTTCCCTCTAGAAACTCACCTACCGAAAGAACAATATCAATCTCATTTGCACCAAACTCAATAGCTCGTTTTGTTTCCAGCTTTTTCACATCAGTAAATGTTTGGGACGAAGGAAAGCCTGCCGACACAACCGCTTTTTTTACATTGCTTCGTTTTAATACACTTTTCAGTACCGGCGCAAATACAGGAAACAGACATACTGCTGCAACTTCCGGCATCTCCGGATAGCTTACTGCAAAACTATTTACCTTCTCAACAAAAGCAGTAACACTGTCCGCAGAATCTATTGCACTTAATGTTGTAAGGTCAATACAATTAAATATAAGCTTTAGAATCTCACTATTGGTTATCTCTTGTTGAATATTGCTTTTTACACCCAATATCAGTTTTTCCATCTCTGCAAACTCAGCAGGAACAGGAAAATTTTCTAGTATTACCTCCATATTCTATTTGTTCTATTTACTTTTCAATTTTCTATTTTTAATATGCCTATCCTTATCCCGCAAAGTCTTCTTTTCGAAATTCTTCTCTAAGGCTTTTGTAAGATCAACACCCGTTTGGTTAGCTAGACATACCAACACCCACAGTACATCAGCCATCTCATCACCAAGGTCAGCGTTCTCCTCTCCTCTCTTAAATGACTGATCGCCATATTTTCGCACCATTATTCGCGCCAACTCACCTACTTCCTCAGTCAGAATTGCCATATTTGTAAGCTCACTGAAGTATCTTACACCATACTCCTTAATCCACGCATCAACTCTTTTTTGTATCTCTTCAAGTGTCATTACTCTTTTCTTTTACTGTCCATTGTAATTGTTACTGGGCCATCATTTATAAGTTCTACCTGCATGTAAGCTCCGAATACTCCAGTGCCAACAGGTTTCCCAAGCCCTTTTTCAACTGTTGAAATAAACTTTTCATAAAGCGGAATAGCAACTTTGGATGCAGCAGCATTGATGTATGAGGGTCGGTTTCCCTTTTTAGTCCGGGCATGCAATGTAAACTGACTAATTAATAGTATCTCTCCATCAATGTCTGAAACAGACCTGTTCATTATCCCATTTTCATCATCAAAGATACGTAAGCCCAACATCTTTTTTGTTATCCATTCAATATCGTCATTACTGTCGGCCGGCTCAAAACCAACCAAAACCATAAGTCCGGAACCTATGTTAGATTTTATTTTACTATCTACTATAACCGATGCACTTTTTACACGTTGAATAACTACACGCATTATATTTCTGTTTATTTCGAAAATAATCTATATATTTCTAAATTACATCAAAAAAAGAGGAAAAAAGTCATTAAAAAAGGTAATAGCGTGATTCATAGAATTATAAC
>JALVBA010000120.1 GCA_027010905.1 Marinilabiliaceae bacterium | reverse complement strand
TAACTGACTTTTTTAAAACGAACAAATAAACTATTTTCGACAAAACTTAAATTATGAATCTGTTTGAACAACTACTGGAATTTGATAAGAATCTGCTGCTATGTCTCAATAGTTATCACTCTCCGTTATGGGATAATTTCTTTTGGATAATTACAACCACCGCTGTATGGCTGCCTCTATATTTCACACTTGCCTATATTTTTATTAAAAATTACAGTTTCAGAGGGGTTTGGTTTGTTGTTTTTATTGCAATACTTATAGTTCTTTGCGACCAGATATCCTCCAGTATATTCAAGGTTTTTTTCGAACGGTTAAGGCCGTCTAGAGAGCCGTTCCTGCGGGATATTGTTCATATTGTGGGCAATAAGCGCGGAGGAATGTATAGCTTTGTGTCGTCTCATGCAACCAACTCATTCGGATTGGCAATGTTTTTGAGTTTGATTTTCCGTAACAGATGGTTTAATGTTGTTATTTTTTTCTGGGCAACACTCTTCTCCTATTCACGGATATATCTGGGGTTGCACTACCCGGGTGATATACTTGGTGGCGCTATTCTCGGCATATCAATTGCCGGAATGGTTTATGCACTATATATTAATCTACTGCCGCGATTTGTTTTTATATCGCATCATAACAGACGAACACTTAAAAAGGGGTTGGCACAAAGTATTAGTGTGAGTTCAATAAATCTTCTCAGTTACGCAGTGGTTATTACATTTGTTTTGGTGTTTATCTCTGCAAAAGTAATTCTTTGAAAAATATTCGTTGTTACCGCCGGTGGCTTCTATCTTTTTACGTTAATTATTTAGATATAACCACTATGTTTGACATAGAGCCGTTATTTATAGGATTTTTAACTGTTATTCTAACAATCCTCTATTCTTCAGTAGTGGTTCGATAATTGGTTCGCGACCTCTAAAATCTACGTACATCTTCATTGCATTCTCAATACCGTTCTTTTCAAGGATATTCTTTCTGAACGAATCAGCGGTCTCTTTGTCGAAGATACCGTTTTCTTTAAAAGCCTCAAATGCATCATTGTCCAGAACAGCTGCCCAAAGATAGCTGTAGTATGCAGCATCATAACCACCGATAATATGAGAGAAGTAGGTTGTTCTGTATCGGGAGACTATTTCAGGAATTAAGCCAATGCTATCCAGATAGTTCTTTTCGAAAGTTGCAATGTCAATATTAACCGGAGCTTTAAGTGTGTGGTATGCCAGATCAAGCATTGAGGCAGCAAGATACTCTACATTGGCAAATCCCTGATTGAATTTACTTGCGGAATCCATCTTTTTAACCAATTCATCAGGAATAATCTCACCTGTTTTAAAGTTCTTTGCGTAGTGGTTCAGAACCTCTTTTTCAGTAGCCCAGTGCTCCATAATTTGTGAGGGAAGCTCAACAAAATCCCATGCAATGAATGTTTTATTGTAGCTGTTTTTCGCAAAAAGACCGTCGAGTGCGTGACCGAACTCATGAAACAGGGTTTGAGCCTCGTCAATACTTAGCAGCGAAGGTGTGTCACCATTGGGTTTAGTAAAGTTGCAAACAACAGTTACCAGAGGTTTGATCTCTTTTCCATCAATAACTTTGTGCTCGCGGTAGCCATCGCACCATGCTCCACCTCTTTTACTTTCACGAGGAAAGAAATCCATAAAAAGAACTCCCAGAGGTGTATCGTCAGCCTCTTTTACCTCGTATGCTTCGGCGTCCGGATGGGGAAGAGGTACATCGTTTAGCTTAGTGAATGTAATTCCGTATAGTTGATTTGCAGTCCAGAAAGCACCATCTTTTACGTTTGAGAGTTTAAAATATGGACGAATCTCATTGTCATCCAGATTATACTTTGCAACTCTTATCTTTTCGGCATAATACCACCAGTCCCAGGAAGCCAGTTTAAAGTTTCCTCCTTCAGCATCAATTATTTTCTGCATCATGGCAGCCTCCTTTTTGGCAACAGGAAGGGCAGCGTCCCAAACCTTCAGCAGTAGAGCAAAAGCTTTATCGGGAGTGCCTGCCATACGTGGCTCAAGAGTTAAGTGTGCGTGGTTTTCATAACCTAATAGATTTGCTTTGTCGGCACGGAGTGATACAATTTCGGCAACAATTGATTTATTGTCCCACTTATCATCATGGTTTCCCCGATTGGTGTAGTATGTGTAAAGCTGTTCGCGCAATTTGCGTTTTTTTGAGTATGTGAGAAAAGGGTACATGCTTGAACGCTGAACCGTGTAAACCCATTTGCCTTCCATGCTGGCAGTCTTAGCATCACTGGCACCTGCAGCAATAATGCTTTCGGGCAGTCCAACAAGATCTTTCTTATCCTCAATAACAATTTTATACTTATTTGTTTCAGCCAGCAGGTTTTGGTTAAATTGCACCTCTAATTTAGAGAGTTTTTGATTTATTGCCTTAAGCTCCTTTTTCTTGTCAGCCTGCAGGTCGGCTCCATTTCTGACCAACTCCTTATACTGATTTTCAAGGATAAACATCTCTTCGTCTTTCAGGCTGGACTTAGCACGATTCTCATAAACAACCTTAATACGTTTAAATAGCTCAGGATTAAGAGAGATCTCATCAGAGTGTGCCGATAACTTAGGTGAGATATCCATCTGTATCTTTTGTAACTTTTTATTAGTATTGGCAGATATCTGATTGAAGAATACTTTAAGTACTTTGGATAACTGTTCCCCCGATTGGTCTAACGCTACAATTGTGTTCTCAAATGTTGGAGTAGCAGAGTTCTTGATAATTGCTTTAATTTCCTTGTTCTGCTCTTTCATTCCCATTTCTATTGCAGGGATATAGTGCTCAGGTTTAATGCTTTCAAATGGAGGAATCCCGAAAGGAGTGTTGTAACCACTGAGAAACGGATTATTACTGTCCGGCTTCTCTTCTGTACATTGGGTAAATAGCATAACTAACAATACTAATGGAATAATTATATATCTTTTCATTTTAGCTGATTTAATTATTATAGATTAAGGA
>JALVBA010000119.1 GCA_027010905.1 Marinilabiliaceae bacterium | reverse complement strand
GTTTATTTGAGAACTTTAGAAGTGCAATTCTATTTTTTCATGGCAATTTAAACCTTTACCCACAAAAATGGTAGTAGAACCTAATTAATAATTAATAACTGGTAAATGACTTTTCTGCACATACGACTGATTGACATTGTAGATATCTTCCTTGTGGCATTTCTGATGTTTAAGACATATAAACTGATAAAGGGGACTGTTGCTCTGAATATTCTTATCGGTACAGTTGCATTTCTGATGGTTTGGTTAATCATTAATGCTCTCAACATGGAGCTCTCAGCCAGCATTCTCGACAACTTTGTAAATGTGGGTGTATTGGCTCTGATTATTGTGTTTCAACAAGAGATTCGTCGCTTTCTGCTTCTTATCGGTTCTAAATACAACATCTCTCATAAGTTTACAATGGATAAGTTTTTTGTCTCTGATGGAAAGGGGATGCTGAATATCTATATCAAACCGGTGGCGCGTGCGTGCGACTACTTCGCTAAAACAAAGACAGGAGCTCTTATAGTAATTACTAAAGACTCTGATCTGCTTGATTTTGTGCAGACAGGTGAGTTGATAAACGCTGTTATCTCAACTCGCTTATTAGAGACAATTTTTTTTAAGAACAGTCCGTTGCATGATGGTGCTGTAATAATTACACGAAACAAAGTAAAAGCAGCAGGCTGTATCCTACCCGTATCGCAAAGTATGTCAATGCCTTTGGAAGCAGGACTGAGACACCGAGCTGCCATGGGAATTACTGAGACAACTGATGCAATATCAATTGTTGTTTCTGAGGAGACAGGCAGGATATCGCTATTTAGTAAAGGAGAGATGGAGATGGGACTATCATCCGATGAACTGGCCGATAGACTTGCAAAGTTTAATAAATAGAGGGATGTGGGGATGTAGGATGGAAATGCTGAGCGATAGCGAAGCCCCGAGTATCGGGATGGGATGTAAGATGTATGATATGGGGATGAGGTATGAAGTGAAAGTAAAAAAGTAGGCGTAAAATGAAAAATAGAAACAGTGTTCAGTATTTGGCATAAAACTAAGCACATTAATCATTAACAACTAACCATTAACAATTGACCATTTAACCATATAGCCAGATGAACAACACAGTAGCCATAAGTGGAACCACGGGCTTTCTTGGCCGGGAGTTATCTGAATTTTTCAGGCAGAGTAATCATGAAGTTATTCCAATAACCCGTCACGATTATATGTTGAGTGACGACAAATTGGCCGAAAAGATCAATGGTGTTGGTGCTCTGTTTCATCTTGCTGGTGCGACATTAATGCAAAAATGGACAGACAAGGTAAAGAAAAAGATTTACAATAGTAGAGTTGATACCACACGGAAGCTGGTTCAGGCAATTGCCAAGACAACTGAAAAACCTGATATGTTCTATTCGGCATCGGCAGTAGGAATATACGACATTTACGAGGTGCATGATGAGTTTTCATCCAACTATGGAGATGATTTCCTGGCCGATGTTTGTCAGGCATGGGAGAAAGAGGCATTAAAACTCTATGGTCAATTTGGCATAAGGCTGATTATCGGTCGCATGGGTGTTGTGCTAGGCAGATCGGGAGGAGCTTTTCCACAAATCTCAAAAGCCTTGAAACTTGGGGTCGGCAATAAAATTGGCGATGGTTTTCAGAACTTTCCATACATTCACATCTCTGATTTCCTAAGTGCTATGTGGTATCTTTGGAAGAAGAGCAGTTGCACCGGTGTTTTTAACATTGTTGCTCCTCAACTGGTCTCTAACTACGAATTTGCCGATGAGCTCAATAATGTTTCCGGGAAGAAGGTTCTATTAAATCCTCCCCTATGGGCATTGAAATCCCGTTTTGGTGAAGGGGTATCAATGTTCACACACGGACAGAAAGTCCTGCCGCGCAGACTGAAAAAGGAGAACTTCTATTTTCTCTATCCCGATTTATCTTCAACACTTACAGAACTTTTCAAGGTATGATTTCGGGCAAATATTTCATACAGAACAATAACACTCGCTTGGCAAAGGAGTTTACCAACCCCTTTAAAATCGATTCTCTCAACATCTATGAAGTTATTCGTATTGATGGGGGCATTCCACTTTTTTTAGATGATCACATTATCAGATTTCACAACAGTCTCAGAGTTACCGAGAAGAAACTACTCTTGGCCTATTATAATATTGTTGAGCAGGTTAGCGAGCTAATTAAGATTAATAAAATAGAGAATGGCCTGATACGGATAGTTTTCAGTTTCAACCAAGAGAATAGCATTACATTAACCACCTTTCAAACTATC
Organism: Marinilabiliaceae bacterium; assembly: GCA_027010905.1. Taxonomy (GTDB): domain Bacteria; phylum Bacteroidota; class Bacteroidia; order Bacteroidales; family Marinilabiliaceae; genus JAADEM01. The sequence continues at coordinate 709 of JALVBA010000119.1, read as the reverse complement.
GTAACTTTCCCACCCCCACAATATTACCGTGAAGGTATATCCTGTCTGCTCCAGTACTCTGAAAGGGATAATCCATCTGCAAAGATTTTCAATCATATAGTTAGGAGCAAAGCCAACAACATGATTAGCAGTCATAATATTTACGAAACTATTTTAGTAAATTCAGAAAGTGAGATAACTGAAGGTAGTCGGTCAAACCTGTTCTTCGTTAAGGGCGAAACCATCTATACTGCCCCCAACGACTTGGTGCTACGGGGAATCACAAGGCAGAAGGTTATAAATATCATCAACTCATTTGGAATTACTTTACATCTAACTCCGGTTAATGTTAATAGTATCGATAAGATGGATGCCATATTCATTACCGGCACCACGCCCAAAATCCTACCCGTAAAACGGATTGACGAAGTAGAGTTCAATGTAAACAACACTATTGTTGCACAGCTTATACAGGCGTATGACACTATTGTTGATGAGCACAAGAGGACTCATCACTAGAAGGTTGAGGCATATCGTTCCTACGGAACTCTTTTCATTTTCTCTATCATATATCTCATGCCTATAACCAATTGTTTCTTATGTTGGACGGAAGGTTCTTAATTTAATAACCTGAGTTCGATATAAGGATTACGATATTATATTTTTGCATAAAAGATTATTTTTATTATCATAAAGCATTGAATAACAAAATGATAACATAAAATAATCC
>JALVBA010000118.1 GCA_027010905.1 Marinilabiliaceae bacterium | reverse complement strand
AAAAAACCGTAAGATCGGTTAGTGCTAATTATCAACAAGATAATGATTCATGAAAACCAGAATCCTGCTGTAAAACATATGAAATACACTGGTTCTTCTAGTTTTGTGCTCTTTTTTGCGCAATGTGGGTTAACTTTTTCCTGACCGATTTTTTTTTCATTTAACCTTCTGACATCTTTACATTGAAAAAAAATGAATTGTACAAATAAATTAGTACATAGAAAAAAATTATCCGTGTCAGGCTAAATCACTTAAATGAAATCATTGAGTAAAAAGTTTACGGAATTAAGCTACTACTTAAAACTTTCTTTACCGACAAAAATTTTCTTTTGTAAGTTCATTTTATCTCCTAAAAAATGACTTTCAAGATTGATGCTGGAATGAATCAAGAGCATACTATCCACCGGAAAAGCCTTTATCTCAATCGGTTTCATATTGTTACCCTCAATGCGTAACTTATATTTGGCTTCTTTCGATGCCTTGTCCACGCGCTCCTTTTTCGCAAAATAAGAGCTGAACAAATCATCAATCGCCAAAATATATTTAACGGTTTTTGCCGAATCAGCAGGCGAGCCACTCACGATCCATTTATTATTCTGATTTTCAACAGTAAATGAACTATCAGGATAAGAAAATATCAGCTTTTTTACATCCGAAGACTTAAATTTCGTGATTTTCTTATCACGATAGTGAGAAATCTCTACATCAAAGGCAATAGACAAAAAGCCAGCTACAAGATAAGTTTCACTTTCACCGTTTACTCTTACATAAGTGTACATATCCGGCCGTTGCGAATAGGGATTATTAGATTTTTCGGCAGAGAAACGCCCGACTAACAAATCCAAAGTCGTTTTACTCCCCTCTTTCACAAAGAGATGAATAGCCGAAGAATCTACTACATTATAATTCGCCCACTTATCCTTTGATTTGGCAGCCAAACGCTCCGGTTTGATACGCAATATCTGCGAAATCATATTTTTTATTGCATTCTTTTCAGCTGGGTAATCACCATCTCTTTGCTTTACTCGCCAATTTTTGCCTTTTTTCACTAAATTAATGGCATCTGCCACTTTTCCGTTTTTATAAAACTCTATATCGCTCACTTTGGCGGTATCAATTTCCACAATTTTCGTGCGGAATGAACTTTTATTGCGTTTAGATTGCAATAAATCAACCACAACAATTAATAAAACTAAAACTCCTACAGCAATCAACCAATTTTTTAAAGACTTATTATTTAACATAGCCTGCCTCCCTTCTTTTGTTTCGTTTACTACGTTTCATATTTGAACGGATAATTCCGTAAAAAACAACCAAAATTAACGGCAATAAGAAATTCAACCATTTTAAAACGGCTTTTGTTGAATCTTCCAAAGTATCTAAAGGACGGGAACTTACGCCTTTAGTACGCAATCCAATCAACCCTGTATCATCACTCATAAAATCAATGGAATTAGTCATCAAACTCACATTATCTGACATTTCTGCTCCACGTTGCGCCTTGCCTATCGGAAAATCACCATCACCGGCAACAATCATTTTAGAAGCCGTATTTCCTTCTACTTTACCATATATAAGCCCCATTACAGGCACTTTCTGCATCGGAAAATCAGCATCCAACCACTTTTTACCTACATCAAAATAAACTGGTGCAGTTTCAGTTCCGGCTTTGTCCGAAGTCATAGCCAATGGAATAAAATTGACCGTAGAATCGCCCGTAAAAGTCAGAGAGCTGGCAAATTGCATAACTACATTATCCAAACCCTTGGTCACCGCATGATCGGCAAAATGGGTGATAATAGGCAGATACGGGAATGAAACCTTCACCGGAAACGGGAAATTCGGTTGCTGTACGCTCAACGCACCGCATTTTTCGTCTATTACCAGATTATTTTCAATGGTTAATCCTTTGTTTGCCAACCAAGTCTCCATTCCTGTAGTGATACTTTTACCAATCGGCGGATTATTTCGCAAGTCCGCTACTACATGATTATAAGCAATAAATAGATTGCCGCCTTCAGACAAATAGCGGTCTAATCGCTTAAATACGGAAGGATTAATACTATCTTTGGGTGCCACAATAGCAATAGTTTTATACTGTTTTAATGTGTAAATACTATCATTAAATTGCAGCGGTTGAACATCGTACAAAACCGAAAGCGCATTCACGGCAGCCTGCATTTTATCCATTGTAGGACATCCGAAGCCCTGCATAATCCCAATTTTGGGTTTATTGCTGACCACCATTTTTTTAATGTTAGAAGATAAATCATATTCCATGGCAGCCCCTGGCCGAATAAACGGCAAAACCTCTTTCTTATCCTGATATTGAATAACTGCCGCCATATAAGCCTTTTGCTGTCTGTTCTGATCCTTTTCGCGCACATTAATCATAACCGGCTGGATACCAGTTTTTGCAGCCTGCTTTTCAGCCTCTTTATCCTTGTTCGGGTCTTGAAAATTATAAGCAATCATTCCGCCGGAACGACTGTTGTACTCTAAAAGCATATCCTCAAAATCACGTTTGGTTTTAGCCACATCTGGTGGTAAATTATCTGAAAAATAAGCGGTTATAGTTACCGGTTCATCCAAATTACTGATGATATTTAAAGTGGCATCACTAAGCGTATATTGCTGGTCGGCAGTAAAATCGCCTCTAAAATAGAGTTTTTCGCTCAATATGTTCAACAGAACGATTACACCGATAATTACCAACAAACTGATATATATTGTCTTCTTATTGTTCATCTTGCTAAAATTTTAATAACGTTTTTTTGCTAAAACAGCTTGAGTAGAGACTAAAGCAATAAAAATAAGTGATAAGAAATAAATCAAATCGCGGCTGTCTATCACGCCTCTCGCCATAGACTGAAAATGTGCCGAAGCACTCAGATAATTAAAAAACGAGCCCATAGCACCGCCAAAAGACATGGCTAAAACATCAAAAATAATGTGAAAAAGTAAACCAATACTCAACGCAGTTAAAAAACCAACAATTTGATTGCTGCTTATACTACTTGCAAACAGACCAATAGCGATATAAGCTGAACTCATTAACATAAGGCCAAGATAACCGGCAAGCACAGCTCCATGGTCGATATGGCCGATATTAGCCACTGTAATATAATAAGGAACAGTAAAAGCTAAAGCAATGCAAATCAGCAATAAACTGGCCAGAAGCTTACCTACAATCACCTGCCAATCGGAAACCGGACGCGTGAGCAATAATTCAATCGTACCGGAACGGTTTTCTTCAGCAAACTGGCGCATTGTAATGGCCGGAATAAAGAAAAAGAGCGACCAGTAGGCCGTAGCAAAAAAAGCCTGCAAACTGGCCTGATTAATAAAAAAGATGTCAGAGCCTAAAATCCACGTAAATAATCCACTGAACCCCAAAAAAAGTATCAGAAGAATATAAGCCATAAGCGAATCAAAAAAAGATGCTAATTCTCTTGTGGTAATAATCCAAATTTTTCTCATTTTCTATATTTTTTGAAAATTATTGTACCGTTAAAATTTAATTCCAAAATATTAAAGTCCTTTTAGCTTAGTTTAATGTTAACTCGCGGAAAATATCTTCCAATTTGGTTTCAATCGGTGTTAACTGGATAAGATACCAACTATTTTTTACGCATAAATCAAAAATAGCCTTGCGCGAACTGGCATTCTCCTTGCTTTTAATTTCAAATTTAAGCGAATTTTCATCAGCAAAATCCACCACTTCGGAACTTTCAAGCTCAGATAAAGCTTTAAAAATGCCATTTCTATCACCGCCTTCGATTTCCACGAGCAGAATCTCTTTGCCCTGCGAGCGCTTGCGCAAGTCGCTGGCACTACCATCGGCCACAATTTTGCCCTTGTTGATAATCATAATCCTGTCACAAGTAGCTTCCACCTCGGCTAGAATATGCGAGCTTAGAATCACCGTTTTGCTGCGCCCGATTTGCTTAATCAACTCCCTGATTTCGATAATCTGATTAGGGTCTAAACCCGTGGTCGGCTCATCCAGAATCAAAATATCGGGATCGTGAATAAGCGCCTGCGCCAACCCCACCCGCTGCTGATAACCTTTAGATAACTCCTCAATTTTTTTATACTTTTCGACCTCCAAGCCGCATACACGAACCATTTCACGTAATCGATCATCAATATTTTCTTTAGGAACTCCATTCAGTTCCGCCACAAAACGTAGATAATCCAACACTGGCATATCCCTGTAAAGTGGGTTATTTTCAGGCAAATAGCCAATATGATTCTTTATTTCCTGCGGGTTTTCCAACACACTCGTACTTCCAATTAATACATTCCCGTTATTTGGTTGTAAATAACTGGTAATCACCTTTATAGTAGTTGTTTTACCGGCACCGTTAGGGCCTAGAAAACCCAAAATCTCACCTGTTTTCACCTTAAAACTGATGTCATCTACCGCCTTTTGCGCGCCATAGACCTTTGTCAAATTTTTAACACAAATATCCATAATATCCAGTTTGGTTTGCCTATTTAATACGCTCACAAAGGAAACAAATTTGAAGTTTTTATAGAAGTTAATAAATGTTAAGTTAATGAAATTTAACATAGTATTGAAGAGTATATTTCTTCAATTGAAGCGTTAGCAAAATCGAATCAATCGTCAAGACAACAAATCAACAAATCACATACCAATAATTTGTCATTTTTTCCATTGACTCTGCCTAAATGTCAGCTGAAAAAATGTGGCATATACTTTGAAACAGAGTGCCAGAGAAAATAGTGTATAATTTAAAAACAGATAACTATGCAAAAAGGAAATATTGGGATAACAACGGAGAACATCTTCCCTATTATCAAAAAGTATCTCTATTCTGATCATGAAATATTCTTAAGAGAGCTCATCTCTAATGCTGTTGATGCAACACAAAAGCTGAAGACTCTCTCTTCAGTGGGTGAGCACAAGGGTGAATTGGGCGACCTGACTATTCGTATTTCTATTGACAAAAAGAAGAAAACTCTCACCATTTCTGATAAAGGTATTGGTATGACTGATGAGGAGATTGACAAATATATCAATCAGATTGCATTCTCAGGAGCTAACGATTTTTTGGAGAAATACAAGGATGATGCAAATGCCATAATCGGACATTTTGGATTGGGTTTTTACTCATCATTCATGGTATCGGAAAAGGTTGATATCGTAACAAAATCATACAAAGAGGGAAGTAAAGCTGTTAAGTGGTCGTGTGACGGAAGTCCCGAGTACACCATTAAAGAGGTTAAAAAAGCCGACAGAGGAACAGATATCATTCTGCATATTGACGACGACAACAAACAGTTTCTGGAAGATGCTGAAGTTGAAAAACTATTGAAGAAGTACTGTAGCTTCCTTCCTGTTGAAGTAGCTTTCGGAAAAGAGAAAGAGTGGAAAGACGGAAAAGAGGTTGAGCTTGACAAAGACAGAATCATTAATGACACGAATCCTCTGTGGATACGAAAGCCAGCTGAGATAAAGGATGAGGATTACAATAAATTCTACAGCGACCTCTACCCTATGGCTGAGGAGCCTCTATTCAATATCCACCTCAATGTGGATTATCCCTTCAATCTTACCGGAATACTATACTTTCCTAAGTTGAAAAACAATGTGGAGGTACAGAAAAATAAGATTCAACTTTTCAGCAATCAGGTTTATGTTACCGATTCGGTGGAGGGTATTGTACCGGAATTTCTAACTCTACTGCATGGTGTTATTGACTCACCGGATATTCCACTGAATGTGTCACGTTCATACCTTCAAAGTGACAGTAACGTAAAGAAGATATCAAACCACATCACTAAAAAAGTTGCCGACAGACTTGAGGATATCTTCAAGAAAGATCGCAAAACCTTTGAAGAGAAGTGGGATGACCTTAAGATATTCATTGAGTATGGAATGCTTTCGGATGAGAAATTTTATGATCGTGCCAAGAAATTTGCTCTGTTAAAAAATGTTGACGGTAAATATTTCACCTTCGATGAGTATATAGAGATTATTAAGGCTAACCAAACAGACAAAGACAAGCAGCTTGTTTACCTCTACACCACAAGCGAGTTGGATCAGCATAGCTACATCGATGCTGCTAAGAGCAAGGGGTATGATGTTCTTTTGATGGATGGACAGCTGGATATCCATGTAGTAAACCAGTTAGAGCAGAAATTTGAGAATTCAAGATTTGTTCGTGTTGACAGTGATATTGCTGAGAAACTGATTCCAAAAGATGAGAAAATGGAGCTTAAACTTTCAGACACTCAAAAAGAGGATTTAACAACCATCTTTAGTTCACAAGTGTCTGCACAGGACAAAGCAAATTTCATTGTAACATTTGAGGCTCTTTCCGAAAATGATGTTCCGGTAATGATTACTCAGCAGGAGTTCATGCGCCGAATGAAAGAGATGAATGAGATGGGGGGCGGCGGTGGAATGAATTTCTACGGCGAGCTGCCCGACAGTTACAATCTGGTTGTAAATGGTAATCACAGTCTTATCCAGCGTATAGCTGAAGACGAAGAGAAAGAGACTGGAGAGAAAGTTTCGTCTCTCCGTATGAAAGTAAAGAGCCTCGAGAGTAAGAAAGAGAAGCTTGAAAAGGCCAAAGAGGGTAAAAAAGAGGAGGAGATTACACAGTCTGAAAAAGATGAGCTGGAAGATCTTACAAAAAAGATTACAGACCTGAACGAGAAGAAAGATGCCGAACTGAAAAAGTTTGCATTAGACTATAAACTGGTTTCTCAACTTATAGATCTGGCTCTGCTCTCTAATAATATGCTGAAGGGACAGGCTCTTACTAAGTTTGTTAAACGAAGTATCGACCTTATCTGATAATCTGATTTTTCAGAGATAAAAAAGCTCCTCAATCGAAGGGGCTTTTTTTATTTTTTTATTCCGTTAATCTGTAGTAATTTTGCAATACACAAGAAATTCAAATTATAGATGACTATTTTAATAATAAACGGCCCAAATTTAAACCTTCTGGGTGTCAGAGAAAAATCTATCTACGGTGATATCTCTTTTAAAGAGTATTTCTACTCACTAAGCAAAAAATATCCAAACGACAATCTAATCTATTTTCAATCTAATAGTGAGGGAGACATAGTGACTGATATACAAAAAAGAGGTTTTGGAGAAGTTGACGGAATAATCCTTAATGCCGGAGCTTACACCCACACGTCATTAGCAATTGCTGATGCCATTTCGGCTATTACTACTCCCGTTATTGAAGTACACATCAGCAATATCTTCAAGCGTGAATCTGTTCGTCACAAATCATTTATTGCACCAGTTTGTGCAGGCTCCATCTCCGGTTTTGGTCTCAACTCATACCGCTTAGCTATTGAAGCTTTAAAAGAACTATAGAGTTATATCAAAAGATAAACATTGCGTGTTCTGATATTTGGATTACGTTAATAATATATTTTAATTACAATTAAAAACATCAAACCAATGTCAGCTACTGAACAAAATAACAAATCGATGAAGGCAAAAAAACATACCAAAATTGTTGCAACTGTCTCCGATAAGCGATGTGAAGTAGATTTTATTGAGTTGCTCTATAAAGCTGGGATGAATGTGATACGCTTAAACACAGCTCACCTAGACTTCGACGGGGTTACTAAAATAATAAACAATGCAAAAACCGTTTCAAACAAAATTGCATTTTTGCTCGACACTAAAGGCCCTGAGATACGCACTACGGTAAGTGATGAAACAATTCACCTTAATATGGGTGATACAATCTGTCTAAAAGGAGACCCAACTCAAAAGACATTCAAAGGGTGTATATATGTTTCATACCCAAATATTTATAATGACTTGGACGTGGGTACTTTTATCCTTGTTGACGATGGTGAGATTGAACTTGAGGTAACTGCCAAAGAGGACAACTCTCTCGTCTGCTCTGTTAAAAATAATGGAGAGCTAGGCAGTAAAAAGAGTGTAAACATACCCGGTGTTCGCATCAATCTTCCTGCCGTTACCAACCGCGACAAATCCTTTATTAAATTTGCTGCTGAAAAAGATATTGATTTCATTGCTCACTCTTTTGTACGTAATAAAAGTGACATAATGGAAGTTCAGGAGGAGCTTGATAAATATAACAGTCCGGTTAAGATAATTGCCAAGATTGAGAATCAGGAGGGGGTGGAAAACCTTGATGAGATTTTGCAATATGCTTATGGCGTAATGATTGCACGTGGAGATATGGGTATTGAAATTGCTCAGGAGAAGATACCCGGTATTCAGAGAAGCATGATTCGCAAATGTGTTGAAGCAAAGAAACCTGTTATTGTTGCTACGCAGATGTTGCACTCAATGATAAAACATCCAAGACCTACAAGAGCTGAAGTAACCGATGTGGCTAATGCTATCTACTACCGTACCGATGCAATAATGCTAAGTGGAGAGACCGCCTACGGTGATTATCCTGTTGAGTCGGTTCGTACCATGTCGGAAATTGCCCATGAGGTTGAGGAAGCTAAAGACAATCGTAACGATATTCCTGTTTTAGTTCAGCACGACAATATTACTGCTTATCTGGCAGAGACGGCTGTTCAGGCTGTTGATGAGTTGGACATTAAAGTTATCCTTACAGATAGTTTAACAGGACGAACAGCACGATACCTTGCAGCATTTAGAGGTTCACGACCTATATTTGCTCTGTGTTACAACGAAAGGGTTACCCGCGAACTAGCACTTTCGTATGGTATATTTACAACTACTATGGAAGATGGGAACACAAAAAAAGACATCCTTAAGAAGACTCTTTTAAAACTTAAAAAGAAGCAGATAATAGACAATGATGATCAGATTGTTTACCTCGGAGGAAGTTTTGGTATTGGAAGTGGAACTACATACATGGAGATTACATCTGTAAATAACCTATTGAAAAAGATAAACCGATTTTTTGAATAAAAATTAACCTAATCTTATTTGCCATGAAACTATCATTCTGGATGTTTATTATCGTTTCTGTACTGTTAGTTACTTTCTCTGTTCAAAACTCAGGATCTACCGAAATACAATACCTTATATGGTCTATTCAAGTATCTAAAGCTGTAATTATCATTGCAACTTTTTTGATAGGATTAATTACAGGTGCTTTGTATGGATACTTTAGCAAAAAACCAATCATACAAGAACCTGCTGCAACAACTACCGAGGAGGAAGAGGAGGAGAGCATTGCAACTGTGGATGAAGATGTAATTGAAAAATGACAAAAACAGTTATCCTGTCGAACTACTATTTTGGAAACATTCAGGCCTTTAGTCATATCATAAATTGCAGAAGTGTTGTAATTGAACAGAATGACCACTATTCACGTCAATCGTTCCGAAATAGGACTACCATTCTGGTCGCAAACTGGCCGATGAATCTTATTGTTCCGGTGGTGAAACCAAAAGGGAAAATCAGAACAAAAGATATTCTGATAAGTTACGACACAAACTGGCAGAAGAACCATTGGATGTCAATCTTCTCGGCATACAACAGCTCTCCCTTCTTTGAATATTACAAGGACGACCTCCACCCTCTTTTTCAAAAACAGTGGAAATACCTTATCGACCTCAACAGTAATGCACTTGAGTTGACTCTGGAGATGATAGAGGCAAATCCTACAATTGAATATTCGAATGAGTATATTAATCACGTACCGGACGGTTCATTAGACCTGCGTGAAGTTATCCATCCGAAAAAAGATTACAAAATATTCGATAGAGATTTCTCTCCTGTAAAGTATCATCAGGTGTTTTCTGAAACAACGGACTTTATACCCAACTTAAGTATACTTGATCTGATATTTAACAAAGGTCCGGAAGCATATTCAGTTTTAGAAAAGTCATTGGCCGAGCACAATTAAAACTGGAATAGTTGTTCCTTCCGTTGTGTAGCATAGGTTGAACCAAAGCAGACGCCTCTGTTGAAAACTACTCCTATGTGTTTTCTATTTTATACTAATTGCATCCTCAACTATCTCAGCATGGTCAAAAGCAAGAGGTGGCAGCTCCTCAACCGGAAACCATTTTGCTTCGGCAGCATCATCCATACCCTTTACCTCATGCAGCTTATCTGTTGTACCGTAAAACACAACACTAATTGTTCTGTGACGGGGATCACGATTTACCCCTCCGTAAGCCTTTAGCTGTTTCATTTCTATTCCGGTTAGTCCTGTCTCCTCCTCCAATTCACGGTTTACACCATCTAAAAGTTCTTCGTCAATATCAAGAAAACCACCGGGAAGAGCCCACAGCCCCTCATAAGGTGGTCTGCCTCTTTTTATCAGTAGCAGATACTTTTTATTATCTGAGTTTGCAAATATTACTGCATCGGTGGTAACGGCAGGTCGGGGATATTCGTATTTATACATGGTCAAATTCGTTTAATTACTCTTAGCTTGTGACTGTAACTGTTTTTACCAACATTGAAAATTCCAATATGGTCAAACATATCAACCCTCACTGAGCCTGATGCGTGAATTATCTTGCCGCCGCCAAGGCATATTCCCACATGGGTAATAACACCCTCTTCATTATCAAAGAATGCTAAATCTCCACCTTTGGCCTCCTCCACAAAATCTACTGTTCTGCCAATTTCCACCTGCTTAGATGCATCGCGTGGGATATCATTACCGTATATACGATGAACAATCTGTGAGAAACCGGAACAATCAATTCCCATAAAAGTCTTGCCTCCCCACAGATATGGTGAGTTAACAAACGACATTGCAATCTCCTCTACACCTCTCTTTTTTCCATTAATCTTATAACCTGGAGCCAGATAGTACTCTTTTGAACCAACACAAAAACTGTTGCTCTCTTGGCCGTTAAACACAATGCAACTCCCGGCAGGCACTACCTGTTGCTGCTTTCCCGGTTCACAAACAATCTCTACCGAAGGTGCAGGAACAATCCACTTCTCACTTTTTCGCCACTGTTCAATCTCCGAAGCAGACAGCTGTTCAACAAGCTTTTTATCTATCCATCCCCTGTATCCATCGAAATCACATATCACCTCCACCCAATTGTCGTTACTATCCACAATCTCATAGGTATCACCAAAAAGCAACTGGCTGATAAGTTCTGAACATTCAGAAGGTTCAGAGCGCAAGGGAATAAAGCTAAAGGTACAAAGTGATGCAGTCATATTTAATTGTTTAGTGATGCAATTTAAAACAAATGTTTTTAAGAAATCGAAACTAACTACGAAAAATATTGAAAAAGTACAGCTCTTTATACTATTTTAGTGTAAAAATTATTTTTCCTATTATTAAGGGTTCAAAAATAACGATATAAAAAACAGAGAGATGAAAGATTGGTTTTCTAAATCATGGAAAAAATACTATACCACCACCTACCGGGTATTAGCATTTATTGTGGCGATAGCAGTTGTCACCTACCTCTTGCCAAAAACAGGCAAGTTCAGATATGAATATACAAAAGGGCGGCCATGGATGCATAACACTCTGATTGCCCCCTTTGATTTCCCCATATATAAAAGCATTGAAGAGCTAAGTAACGAGAAAGACAGCATACTCAACTCTTTCCGTCCCTACTTTGTTCTTGACACTACCATTCAGCAGCAGCAGGTAGTCCCGTTTATTGAGACCTATAATCAAACATTGGTTGATTTACAAAGTAAGTACCACAAACTATTCAGAAAGAAAATCAACAAAAAGTATTACACGGAGATAATTAGAGAGGATATACTTGAGAACCTTAGACAGGCTTACCAGCAAGGAATCATCTCCCTTCCTGAACAATATCTGAATGTTCCTCCCACATTTGAGCTATATTTAATAAAAGGAAATATTGCCGAACCATACGGATTATCAGAATTCTCAACGCAGAAAGCTGCTTATCAAACAATAATGATAAATACGCTAAATAACCTTGGGATGATGAACAATGCAATCTTTAGTGAAACTCAAGCCTTTCTATCCGATATTCAGCTAAACAGATATATCCATTCAAATATCATTTTCGACAAGGAGCGTACCGAAGTAGAAAAACAGAATCTTCTCAAGAATATATCGCTAACTGGAGGTAAAGTGATATCCGGCCAACGCATAATAGATACAGGAGAAATTATCGATGGCAAGACCGCGAAAATACTTGACTCTTTAAAGAGAGTGTATGAAGAACGGTTAGGTTCTACTACAGGTTACTATTTAATACTGGTTGCACAAACATTAATAATAACTCTGTTTTTTATAATCATTTATCTCTTCCTGTTCTATTTCAGAGTTGATGTCTATCACAACCTATTGTCAGTTTCATTTATTTTAATGATGGTGTTATTAATGGCAGCTTTAGCTTCCGGCATCCACTCATTCAGCAAGTTACCTCTGTTTATCATTCCTTTTGCCATACTGCCTATCATTGTAAGGATATTTTTTGATTCCCGATTGGCACTATTTCTTTACATCATTACTATTCTTATCTCAGCCTTTTTTGCAAGTAACAGTTTCCTATTTGTTCTGTTGCAGATTCCGGTAGGTATCGTCGCAATATTCAGTCTATTCCACATGGTACGCAGAAGTCAGCTTGTGAGAGCAGCACTCTTTATCTTCCTCACATACTCACTGTTTTATGCCGGAATATCACTGTGGCAAGAGGGAGACATATTAAAAATTGACCCCCGATTATTTGGACAGTTTGCTATTAACGCAGCATTGATTCTGCTTGCATATCCTCTGATTGATATTTTTGAACGTACTTTCAGGTTCCTTTCTGATGTTACATTAATGGAGCTTTCAGACACAAATCATCCCCTCTTAAGGATGCTTGCCGAGAAAGCTCCCGGCACATTTCAACACTCAATTCAAGTGGCAAATCTGGCACAAGAGGTTGCCTACAAGATTGGTGCTAACCCCATGTTAGTGAGAGCCGGTGCAATGTATCACGATATAGGAAAAACGGTATCTCCTATCTACTTTACCGAAAATCAGGCAGCAGGATTAAATCCTCATGCTAATCTAGACTTTGAAGAGAGTGCCAAAATTATAATTGACCACATTGAAAATGGAGTTAAGCTGGCAAGGAAGGAGAAGTTGCCTGAGAAAATTATTGATTTTATAAGAACACATCAAGGGACAACAAAAACAAAGTTTTTCTACAACTCGTTTGTTAATAAAAATCCTGACAAGGAGGTAGATCCGACAATTTTCACCTATCCCGGGCCAACACCCTTCACAAAAGAGACCGCTATTGTAATGATGGCCGATGCTATTGAGGCTACTTCAAAAAGCCTAAAAAACTATACCGATTCTGAAATCGACAATCTGGTTGAGAATATTATTAATAATGAACTAAAGGAGGAGCAATTCAGGAATGCTCCAATTACATTTAAGGAAATTACACAAGCTAAAGAGGTGTTAAAGCTTAAACTGAAAAATATCTATCATGCTAGAATAGAGTATCCCTCAATTAACAAGAGAAGCTAATCCTTATCAGTATTAAAAAAGACAATATTGAGCCAGATAGTAAAATCTACTATTGAAGCTCCATCCAGTTAATAAAAGAGTTAAACTCCGCATAATGGTCAGAGAGCCAAACTAACACCTGTGGACGATAACTACTATTGCTAACATAGTATGCGAAAGAGTTACTGAAACCTTTATCATGCAGCTCCTTGAAGAAATCGACATAGGTCAACTCCCAGAAACCCAGCTTGGCATCGTAGTTTCGGCTTATAACATCAAACAGCAGGTTTGTATTTTCTGAGAAGACATTAAGTCTGTCAGAGGGTTCAAAGTTACCTTGATAGGTCGCTGTTTTAATTTTAATGTCAAAATCAACTATCTTATAAAAATCGTTACTGCTACTATTGATGGAGATTACCTTTTCCCCCTCCAGATTAGTCACACTTGATTTCCAAAGCTCCTCAAGTATCTCATAAGCATCTAAAGTTCTCTCAGTATCCTGCTCCAACAAAAGAAAGTAGTACAACGATAACATTGACTTTACTGTCTCCCCTTTATTAAGCATAATATGAGCCAAGAGGAAATGGCTTCCGGGATACGATTTATCAATAGTCAGAGATTTTGTAAGGCACGATTCTGCCTCATCCCAATTTCGATTATTGTAATACCTTAAACCCAGATTGAATTGAGCAAGATTACTTTCAGGAAACTCCTTAACAGCCTTTTTGTAAGTTTTCAATGATTTCTTTGATTCATTCTGCTGGTCATAGGCAGCACCTAAAATCAGAGTAGCCTCCAACTTCAATGAATCATCAGACTTCATCACCTCCCGACTGTACTCAGCCGCCTTTTCTGAATCTCCTGTTTGCAAATAGATATAAGCCAACTCATATTTTGCACGATTTAACTTTTCATCAACATTAAGAGCATCCTCAAAAAACCCAATAGCTCGTTTATAACTCCCCTCATTACTATACTTTATTCCTTCAGCCAGCAACTGCTCGGCCATATTATCCTGAGCAGAAACAGCAATTGCAACCCCGAAAAAAAACATTACCTGTATTAAAAACCTGTTCATGCGACAAAGATATAAGAATATTTAAACCTTACAGCTCTAGACATTATTCTATGCAATATTATAAAAATCTATATAACTTTACAGAATTATTTTAAAAATCTCCTATGTTAATAAAAATTTACCCTGACAGTCCTGACTCAAAACTAATTAATAAAGTAGTTGACTCTCTGAAAAGAGGAGGATTAATCATCTACCCAACAGATACAATCTATGCAATAGGATGTGATATTTACAACAATAAGGCAGTTGAAAAGATAGCCTGGATGAAGGGTGTAAACCTGAAAAAAGCAAATTTCTCATTTATCTGTCATGACTTTAAGCATCTATCAGGTTTTACCCGCCCACTAGATAACCGGGTATTTAAGTTGATGAAAAACAGCTTGCCGGGCCCTTTCACTTTTATTCTTCCTGCAAATAGTCAGGTGCCTAAACTATTTAAAAATAACAAAAAGACTGTAGGAATAAGAATTCCTGACAACAATATTATCCTTGAAATTACAAAAGAGCTTGGCAACCCGATATTAACAACTTCCATTAAAGATGAAGACGATATTCTGGAGTACACCACAGATCCGGAGTTAATACATGAAAAATTTGGAGATTTGGTAGAGATTGTAATTGACGGAGGGTTTGGCGGCAATGAACCCAGTACCATCATTGATTGTACAATGCACGACTTTAAAATTATCCGGCAGGGTAAAGGGGTTATTGATATCTAATTACAATTGTCTATTTAAACAGAATAATTCATCACGCAAAGACGCAAAAGCGCAAAGTGTAGATAATGAGTAAGATGGTAAATCAAATTGATTGAACTTACTAATATTGAATATCTTGAGTATGAGTTATTAATTCACTTACTCTTTGCAACTTAGCGTCTTTGCGAGAAAATCCATGAATAATGCAGGTTAAGAATATTGACTTAAAACTGGCTGATTACTCTTTCCAGAATGCATGAGTAAAAAGCAGCAAAACGGTAAACAACTCAAGCCTGCCCAATAGCATCAGAAAAGAGAGAAACCATTTGCCAAAAGCGGGGATATTAGCAAAGTTCTCACTGGGCCCTACCTCTCCCAGTCCTGGCCCTATATTTCCAAGAGATGTGGCAACGGCACCCAAAGATGTCTCCATGTCAAATCCCATTATAGACATTACAATAGTTCCAATACTAAAAATAATAATATAAAAAACCACAAACGCCAAAACATTAGTAACAATAGTTTGCGAAACAGCTCTGTTATTTAGTCGAACCGGAATTAGTGCATTAGGATGAATTAATCTTTTCAATTCGTAATAACTATTCTTCAATAGGAGAACAACTCTCACTATCTTAATTCCTCCTCCGGTTGATCCGGCCGACCCTCCGAAAAACATTAGGGTAAAAATCATTAAGCTCAAAAACGGAACCCATAAAAGATAATCGACTGTTGCATATCCGGTGGTTGTAATTATAGAAACAACCTGAAACAGGGCATCTCTGATAGACTTCTCTAACCCCAAATTGTCTTCTGTAAAAAACAGCACCCCGGCAATTATAGCAGATATTCCCAAAACAAAACCAAGATAGTACCTTAGCTCTTCATTGTGAAACACCTTTTTAAACCGGCCATGAAAGGCATGATAAGATAGCGTGAAGTTTGCTCCGGCAATAAACATGAATAATATTATTACATATTGAATATATGCAGAATCGTAAAAAGCAATACTGGCCTGTTTTGTGGAGTATCCCCCTGTGGCCATTGTAGTAAATGAATGACAAACAGCATCAAAAAGAGTTATTCCTCCAAACATAAGTAAGACAGCTTCAGAAAATGTAAACAGAAGGTAGATAACCCAAAGGCGCTTTGCTGTTTCTGCTATTCTAGGATGTAATTTATCAGGAATAGGCCCCGGGACTTCTGCAACAAAAAGCTGCATCCCGCCAACTCCCAAAATAGGTAAAATTGCCAACGAAAGCACGATTATACCCATACCTCCTAACCACTGAATAAGGCTTCTCCAAAACAGTAAACCATGTGGCAGAGACTCTATATCCGTAAGAATACTACTACCAGTGGTAGTAAATCCCGACATAGTTTCAAAAAAAGCATCTGTAAACGAAGGAATAGCCCCACTTAACCAAAAGGGCAGCAGCCCAAATATTGAAAAGACAACCCACACCATTGATACAATAATGTACCCTTCTCTTTTTCCAATATGCTTTTCAACACCATAAGTCAAAAATGCTACACCTCCACCCAAAACAATACAAACAGCAGATGAAATAAGATGATACACCAAGTCATATTCACCATAGAGGAATGCAACTCCACCTGACACCAACATGAAGAAGCCTTCTATAATCAACAGTAGCCCCAGAACATAAAGTATAAAACGATAATTTAACATCTCTGCTATATGAGTGTGAGAAACTTAGTTGAACATCTTTTCTATTTTACTAATTCCCGAAGGAAGAGTAAAAACCACGACCTTATCATCAGGAAGAATTGTAGTATCACCATTTGCTATGATAGCCTCTTCTCCGCGAATTACACCTCCAATATTAACATCTTTAGGCAGTCCAAGTTTTCGTAATGGATGCTTAGTTATTTTGGAACCCTCCTGAGCAACAAGTTCAAAAACCTCCGCATCTACGGCAGTTAGACATGTAACATGTGCCACATTTGAATGAAGTGTTAACCTGTAAATATGGCTTGCCGCAATTAATTTTTTATTTATTGATGTGCCAATGCCTATATTCTCTGCTAGATCGATGTAATCGATATTTTCTACTTCAGCAACACTCTTTTTCACACCATACTTTTTTGCCAGTTGACAAGCCAAAATATTAACCTCTGAGTTACCGGTAACTGCAATAAATGCATCCATCTTCTTAATACCTTCATCCTTCAACAGCTCAAGATTACGACCATCTCCGCTAATAACCAATGTCTCCTCCAGTTTATCAGCCAGCCTAAATGCCCTCTCCTTGTTTATCTCAATAAGCTTAACGTTATAGTTGGATTCCAGCAATTTGGCAACTTTCTCACCTATACGACTGCCTCCCAAAATCATAACATTTTTAATATCAAACTGAATCTTACCGGCATCCTTCAGAACCTGCGGAATAGCCGAATGTGTGGTAATTATATAAGCTAAATCGTTATGCAAAAACTTATCATCTCCTCGCGGGATAATAGTACGGTCATTGCGTATAATTGCTACTGTATTATAATTCTTTTTGTCATGAAGGATTGAAACCTCAGCCAATGTTTTATTAGCTATTGGAACTCCATCACGTATTTTTAATGCAAACAACACAAGCTTACTTCCCGAGAATTCATACAGTTGTCGGGTTCCTACCTGTTTCAACGAAGCTGCAATCTCTTTTGATGCCAGACCTTCGGGATAGATAAGCTCATCAACACCTAACTGCTTAAAATACTCCTGATTATCCGGATCAAGATATTCGCTATTGTTTATTCTTGAAACAGTTTTTTTAGCACCCAGCTTCTTCGCCAAAATAGAGGACAAGATACTCATATCCTGAAAAGGAGGTACAGCTATAAAAAGGTTACACAATTTAACATTTGCCTCATTAAGGTTTTCTATTGATGTACCTGAGCCCACAATAGTCATTAAATCATAGTGGGCCTCAATCTGCTGTAACTTATCGTCATCCTCATCCATCAGGATGACATCGTGATTTGCATTACAAAGCATTTTGGCCAAATGAGTGCCAACCTCTCCGGCACCATAGATTAATACTCTCATCTTTAACTAATTAAACCAATTATTACGTATAGGTAAATAAGACGGCAACAAAGTAACAGATAATACACTCATTCTGCCAAAAAGAACAGCTTTTTTTTACTAAATTTCACTATTTTTATTTTAATGCTCTGTTTCACAAACCCATGCTCCTTGCTTAATAACATCATACAAAAGGACATCTTGCTTTTTGGCCTCCGCACTTAATCTTTTTGTCACCCATGGCTTGTTATCCGAACTAACTACTATCTCTTTAAAAGAAACTGAATTGACAATCTCATAAACTGATATCCTAGGGGAGCCAGCCAATAGAACAAAATCTACTTTAGGTTTAAATTTCAGACTTGGCAGCTTGTTTATCTTGTACAGAAGTAATACCCGCAAAGTATCAATTTTAAAAAGTATTGCATTAGAACTATTTTCATCCAATACTCTAATTTCCGGAGCCATGGCATTGTGCTTTGCCCAATATCCGCCACAAATATATCCCATCTTAATTGCAGTAAGCGAATCGGAAAGGTAAACTTTATTCTCATTATTGCTAAGCTTATTAAAGAAACCTAATCTACGTTGAGAATAGATAACTAAGGCCTCATCCCCCAACCTCTTCACTTTCGCTCCGGTAAAAGAGACTCCTAATAAAACAGCAGAAATCAAAGCCATAAATATTGCTATTTTTCTATTTTCATAATTAAATAGCAGAACAGAAAGGAATATCATCCCAAACAGAACCAATTCAATATTTGAAATGCTGATATTGGAGATTACAGCCCCCGGCAACTCTCCGGTAAAATGTGTAACATCAATCATAAAACCGATAAGGTCATTTATTGGCTGAACAAATATCTCTGCAAAGTTCAAGAATGGCATGAGGGACAATATTGCCGAAACAGAAGCCAGCATCAATACGGGTGCCATCAACGGAACAAGCAGAATATTTCCAATAATAAAATAGACCGGGAACATATTGAAATAGTAGATACTGAGAACAAATGTTCCAATCTGGGCAGCAACAGAAACCGATATAAGCGACCATATCCAACGAAAAAATACAAAGCGAAAATTTAGGATAGTATTTATTTTAGGATAGAAGTAGACTATGCTTGCCACAGCAGCATGGCTTAACCAAAAACCCGCCTTGTATATTGAGTACGGCTCTATTAATACAATTATCACTATTGAGGCCAAAAGCTGATGGAAGACTGATGAATGACGCTTTAAGAGAGTACCTATCTCTACCAACGAAAACATTATTGCCGACCTGAACACAGAGGGTGAAAGACCGGTAATCATGGCATACGACCACAGCACAATAAGAACAATCGCAACTCTGTAATTTTTAAGTTTACGGCCACTCAATGGCTTTAACAGAAAAAGTAACATAAGGTAAATTATACCAAGGTGCAGACCCGAAACGGCTAAAAGGTGAATTACACCTGCATATGAAAAGCTACGTTTATCCTCAGGTAACAGGTCAGACCTATCCCCGAGAAACATAGCTTTCAGTACAGACAGCTCCTCTCCTCTCAATCCGTTCTTTTCATAAAACAGAGTAATTCTATCACGTAACTTTCCGGTAAAAACAGCAACTGTGACAGCCGGTGGAACATCCAATCTCTTAACCTTTTCTACTGTTGTCCAAACCCTGAACGAGACTCCGGCTCTTTCTAGATATTTTGAGTAGTTGAATGCGTTAGGATTTGCAGGTTCAGCAAATGGAATCAGTTTACCTAAAATATACACATGCTCGCCGGGATTTAAAGATTTAAAATCGCTATCCTTACTCAAATATAGCAGTCCTGTAAGTTGTTCATTCACAATAATAGAATCTGTTGTCAATGTCTGCGATATGATCTTATACTTGTAACTTCTATCTGTTTCTCCCTCCACCGAAGAGATATAACCGTTTATTCCTATAAAAGATGAACTATTAACAAGGGTGGTTGTTCTTACATGAAACCACACCACCCCAAACAAAAGAACAAAAATAGCAAACAGCAATCCGGTTAGGTATCTTAAACGATACGTAGTATGCTTAAAGAAGTAGAAGACAAGAGCTATCCAACTTAGGAATGATAAAAACAGAATTACAAAAAGGATGTTAAAACAACACAACTTTTCACTAACCCATATTCCCAAAACAAGTGGAATAACCACCCTAAGCAGAGGAAACTGTTTTACTAAACTTAATTGCATTACCCTAACTATTAAACTAAACAGCGAAACTTGACACCGTTAAATTTACAACAGTTTAAGATTAATGGCAATTAGTTTCAGGGAATAAAGTGTATACGTTTTTACACCGACGGCGTAGCCATGGCTAAATATTATTTTGAGGTGCTGAGTTTAGTTTTTCCCTTTAAAAATACATTTCTCTGAATATTTGTTAATAACTTATTCAGGCATCACTTTTATGCGCCTTTCATTTTTGTCTTGATACAAAAACGAAACAAAAAAATCAAGGCTTATTTCTATTCGCACTTTCCGTATGCTTGAAGATTAAGTCCGATTGCGTGATCTCCTCATACCTTCGGAGCTTCCCAATCTACCTAAACCTTCAATCATACTCCAAGCACAAATAGAAAGAGGCCGCTATAAAAGATTTGTTGGTAATATAAATATTGTGAAAAATCAGCGTAAAATATTTTCTATTACACCTAAAATTAATTTCAAGATATCATCTCTCGTAGCACCTCAAAACAATATTTAACCGTGGCTACGAGTTACCTCTTCTGAGCATATACCGTTCTGATATTCCCCTCATCATCGTTTACAAAATCGATAACGGAATAATTACCTGACTTCTGCAAGAACTGAATAACAAAAGGCCCCTGACCCAGTCCAACCTCAAATACAACCCATCCCGATGGCTTCAAGAACTTTGGTGATTCGCTAATTAATTTTTGAATTATCTTTATTCCAAGCATACCACCATCAAAAGCTAGCTCGGGTTCGTAAGATGAAATTTCAGAATCCATCTTCTTAACTTTAGCTGATGTAATGTAAGGAGGGTTACACACTATGAGGTCAACCTTTTCGTAAAAAGCATCATTCTCAAAAGCTGACATAAAATCGCCCTGCATAGCCTCTACCCTGTCAGAAAGATTAAGAAAACTTATATTGTCTTTTGTCAGTTCAACAGCTTCATGAGAAAGGTCTGTTGCATAAACTTTAATATCAGGATTATGATACGCTATGGCACTACCCAGATTTCCAGCACCGCAACAGGTATCAATCACCAATGCCGGCTTCTGAATTTTAGTCATCTCCCTTGATAACTCCAATGCTTTGTTGCCTAATATTTCTGTCTCCTTGCGCGGAATTAACGCCCTTTTATCCGCAAGCAATTCAACCCCCATAAACCTCTGCCTTCCGGTCAAGTAGGCCAAAGGAACATTCTTGACTCTTTGTACAATAAGCGCCCTGAGCTTTCCAACCTGATTTTCCGACAATTGGGGTAGTATTATCCCATCACTTGCCTCGGCTGATTTGAAGATGCCTGCTGAAGCAAGCCACAATGACCTTAGGGTTGTATCGATAGTCTCTTCCGGTTTATCTTTCAGAAAATGAACCTTCTCCTGTAGCTCTGATCTCAATTCATTAAACAACTCATCATTTTCCATTTTCTGACAACTTTTCTATTAGTACCTTCTTATCTATCTTACCATTCATGCTTTTTGGCATACTCTCCAAAAATATCACTTTCGATGGAACCATAAAAATCTCCAGATTGGCCATGCACTCTCTCTGAATCGATTTCTCGGCTAACTCCACAGAATCATACATTGTAACAAATGCAACAATTGACTCACCCATTATCTCATCTGGAGTTCCAACAATAGCCACCTCTTTTACTCCATCAATATTATAAATTGCATTCTCAACCTCTTTCGGGCTCACCTTCTCGCCACGAGTTTTAATTATATCGTCGTTCCTGCCCTGAAAATAGAGCATACCATCTTCATCCATCGTAAACCAGTCATTACTGCACAACACCCTTTCGTACGGTAATAATCCCGGTTTCAGCATCTCTTTACTCAACTTCTCATTGTTCCAATAGCCCAACATTACATGAGGCCCTCTCACGTGCAGTATTCCAGGTTCACCCGTTGGTACGGGTTTTCCTTCAGCGGACAGAAGAAAAACCTCCGTTCCGGGAATTGCTTTTCCTACCGACCCCGGTTTTTCGTCAATCAGTTCAGGTTCTAAATAACATACCCTCTTACACTCTGTTAGTCCGTACATCTTAAAAATTAGTGCATTGGGGAAAACCTTTTTCAAGTCAGGAATGGTATCAGCAGGCAGAGCTGCGGCAGTATTTGTCACCTTTTTAATACAATCAAACGACAGACCGGATTTTTTATTAGTAGCAATCATCATTGCATAAATCGTTGGCACAGCGGGAAATACTGTAGGCCTGTTTTTCTCTATACTTTTGTATACAGTCGAGGGAAACGCAAACGACTGTTCAATAATAAGAGTACCACCTATTGTTACTGACATTAGAAGCTGATAGAGCCCATAATCAAAAGCAAGAGGAATAATAAGCAGAATACGGTCACCATCCGAGAGGCGTAAATATTCAATCAAACTCCAGGTTGCAAACACCATATTCTGATGACTCATCATCACCCCTTTGGGAAATCCGGTACTACCCGACGTATAAATCAGCGACGCTAAATCGTTCGGAATCACATCCTGACTCAGTACTATTTCATTAGTCTCTGAAAGAATCTCATTGAAATCAACTGTAGGTATACTATCCAAAGAAATAACTCCACCACTAAGTATTATCTTAAAAACATCATTAGAACATTCAAGTGCTTTAATAAACTCATTTCTCAATCTGCCCTCGGCAATAAGAATACGGCTTCCACTATCTTCCAAAATATAATGAAGCTTGTTTGCTTTTGTTTGAGGGTTAATCATTAAAAACAGAGCTCCTGAAAGTGTTACGCCATAAAGAGCCACAACGCTCTGCCATGAGTTATTCATGTAGATGGCTATACGGTCACCCCTCTTTATACCCGATTGTTGTAGATGTGAGGCAAATCTTTCAGCACCCTCCCTCAGTTGTGAGTAGGTGTACTCCTCCCCTTTAACAATAATTGCCGTTTTATCAGGAGTTTTTTCGGCCGAAATTAACAATGCCTCTCCAAGTAATCGTTGGGGTATTGATACCATAACTTAAATTGTTGTATCGTTAATTATTTAAGTTCCTCTATTTCTGTTACACTCCGTAATATTCGTGTACAGCAGGTGTACGAAGGAACTCGGTTGTCTGTCTCTTTCGCTCAAAATTCTTAAATATACCGGCAACCTCATCTGCCTCAACTCCCATCACTCCGGCAACCTCCTCAGCTGAATATCCTTTTTCCCAACCATACCAAAACAGATCCATCTCCTCAAACGACATCTGAAAGAAGAACTCCTCTTGTGTTTGTTCAGCGGGGTAAGTATCCGAAGTTGGTGTACGGTCAATTATCATCTGGGGAACTCCGAGATGTTTGGCTATCTGATACACCTGTGTTTTATACAAATTACCAATTGGCATAACATCGGCACCACCATCGCCATGCTTAACAAAAAATCCTTGCTGAACCTCATGTTTGTTTGGAGTACCAATAACACAACGATGCAAAGCTTCAGAGTGATAATAGAGCATTGTCATCCGGCTGCGCTGTTTAAAATTGGAGGCCGCAACAATTTGCAGATACTCGTTCATTGGTAACCGTACCGACTTCTCACTTCCATCTTTAAATATTACCGTTACGTAGTGAACTGGTGGCAGATTACTTTTAATTATCTCTTCAGGAATAACAACTTTCATCTTATCTTCCTGTGGATTATACTCCGGAACAACCCTTTTCACAGCCTCATCTCTTCGGGTGTAACACCTAAATCCTTCTAATGCTCCACTGACATTCTCCTCAATTGTATCTATCCCAAATTTCTTAGCTAACACAAGAGCATACTCTTTACTCTCAGGACTGGAGTCAGATTCTGGCAGCAGAACACCTAAAACATTTTTTGCTCCCAAAGCTTTTACTGTTAGAGCCACGCATACTGACGAATCAACACCTCCACTAATTCCTATAACAGCACCCCTACGGCGAAATCGTTTACCAATATCCTGTTTAAGTTTTGAACAGATACTCTCTACTACTTCGTCAAGATTTTTTAATTTAATAATATCCCTTGAAAATGGTGGTCTCTGTATTGTGCTCATAATATTTTAAATTTGTTACATTATACTTTTTATCCCAATGCTCGAGTCTTCGCTATCGCTCAGCTTTTTACTTTTTTACTTTATTCCTTACAACTCCATTTCTGATATGTCTGTAATCCAGATATTCAAAATCATCTATAAACTGTTTTATGAGAAGATGGGTTGAGAGCACACCTATTACCGTCATGTTTTCAACTTCAGAAGGCATAGCTCCTTTTTTAATTTTCTCTATCAGTCGCCCTACAGTCTCAGGATTGAACACACCGGACTCTTTCAATCTTTTTTCTGACAACATCTCCTCAACCATGCCGGTACTATTTTTCAGTAAGGCTGTGGCTATTGGGGCACGATAGGCCTGCTTGGGTCGTTTAAGAACACTCTGAGGCAACTTACCCCTCATCATATATTTTAGAATATACTTCTCATTTAACCCGTTAAGTTTGTACTCATCAGGAAGTGTAGCCGCAAACTCAATTATGCGATGGTCGAGAAACGGATATCTGCCCTCCACAGAGTTGCCCATAGCCATACGATCGCCCTGCGATGAAAGCAGGTATCCCGACATAAAAACATTTGTCTCTATATACTGAGCCTTCTCCAATGGAGAATAGCCCGAAACAGCATCTTCAATTGTGTTGGCATATTCGCCAATTGGATCTTTAATAGCAGTATGCTGTTTCATATCTGCTGATAGATGGTTAAGTATTCGGCTGCTGTTATTCCATCTTAACAGGTGTGAATAGACCGGCGATGCAGTATTCTCAAGCTGATAACCAAAAAACATACGCAGCATTGCAGGACTGGCATCAGCTATTTGTGGGATGTATGGATAGAGTTTTTTCAACAGTGCCGGGCGAATCTTCGACTTAGATTGCCGTGCCCAGAAATTACGGATAACAGTCTCCTTAAAAATATTGTATCCACCTAATATTTCATCGGCACCTTCGCCTGTTATAACCACCTTAATCCCGTTCTCCCGCACCAAACCCGAGAGTTTCATCATTGGTAGTGGTGAAGTTCGTAAAACAGGCACTTCGGTATGCCAAATCACTTTAGAAATCAGATTGGGAATATCGGCATCAAAAACAGTTATTGAGTTGTGATTGGTATTAAGATACGACGACACCTCCTTCTGAAACTTAGTTTCGTCATACGTTTTATCAGCGAAGCCAATTGAAAAAGTGTTCAACACATCGGGTCTAATACTCTTAATAAATGAGGTTGTAACGCTCGAATCCAAACCGCCACTCAGGTATGCCGCCACCTGCACATCAGCACGCAGTCGCAACTTTACGGCATCATTAAAAAGATACCTCAGATCTTCGGCAGCTTCATCTATTGAGCCTTTAAACATACCATTCTTCTTAGCAAAGGAGAGATTCCAATATGATTTTGTCTCAACCTTCCCATTTATAAATTTAAGATAATGACCGGGTGATAACTCTTTAATTCCTTCAAAAATAGTATTGGGAGTAAGGGTTGTCCAGAATGTAAAGATTTGTTGTAACCCTTGCGGTGACAGTTGTCTTTCGATACCGGGATATTCAAAAACAGACTTTATCTCTGAACCAAAGACCAGCCGATTTCCGTTATGGTGGTAGTAGAGTGGCCGAATACCTACCCTATCTCTAGCCAAAAATAGCTCTTCACTTTTTTGGTCATAAATAGCAAAAGCAAACTGACCATTCAATCTGCTCAGGCATTTATCGCCATACTCTTCGTAAAGATGCAGTACAACTTCAGTATCGCTTTTTGTTTTAAATTTGTGGCCAAGAGAGATTAGTTCGCTACGAAGTTCCGGGTAGTTAAAGACCTCACCATTATAAGCAATCCACTTTGTTCCATCGACTGTTGCCATAGGTTGCTGACCTCCGGAAAGGTCAATGATGCTCAAACGAACATTTCCAATGCAAGCTTTAGGGGATAGGTATAGCCCTGTTTCATCCGGACCACGATGTTGAATTCGGGAAAGCATTCTGTTTAGAGTATGCTCGCCCTCTTTTATGTCTGTTCCGGCATAGTTTATAAATCCGGCAATTCCACACATGACCTAACCTGCTACTGCTACTCTCTTACTCTCAACAAATGCGGCTATACGTTGTACATTACCAAAATTCTCTTCTACCAGTTCGGTATCATCAGTAACAACTCCAAACTCCTCCTCTAGAAAGTTTATGAGTCCCAACAACCCCATTGAATCAAAAATTCCTTCATCAAAAATCATTATCTCATCACTGATTTTCTCAGGTTCTGTAAAGGTAGTCTCCGCAATAAAATTTCTTATATTCTCTTTCATAACTCTTTTGGTTTTTATTAACAGATTGTTTTCGTTAAACTCAATCTAATATACGACCAAATTACGTTATAGTTTTCTTTTTATTAAAAAACTTTGTCGAAGAGTATGGAATAATAGACAAACAGCATAGTTTAATATGACTAAGAAATTTGCAGCAAGAGAGAAGACATGAAAAAACCCTCTGCTACAAACAGAGGGTTCAATTCTTCTACTTAAGAATCTTTATGCAGGGTGGATTGCCTCAGTTGGACAAACCTCAGCACAAGAACCACAGTCAGTACATGCTTCTGGATCAATTTTATAGATATCTCCTTCAGAGATAGCATCTACCGGACACTCATCAATACAAGTACCGCAAGCAATACAATCGTCATTAATTACGTATGCCATGTCAATAAATTTTTAGTTTAAATAAATAATGAAAAGCAAAATTATTTTGTTTTTTCAGATAAAAAAAA
Organism: Marinilabiliaceae bacterium; assembly: GCA_027010905.1. Taxonomy (GTDB): domain Bacteria; phylum Bacteroidota; class Bacteroidia; order Bacteroidales; family Marinilabiliaceae; genus JAADEM01. The sequence goes on along the minus strand of JALVBA010000118.1, from coordinate 3,790 downwards.
AATCTCACTATTATTTTTAATTTTTATTGTTTTTTAATTATCAAATCAAGAAAAAAAACAGCTCTAACACCCTACACAAGTAGGTTTTACATAAAATCCAGTAAGAAAACTTATTTTTCTTCCTTCAAAAACTCAAGAGCTTCTACTGCCATTATCCCTGATGACGTGCGCAGTGCCTTTTCGTTCAAATTAAATGTAGAGGTGTGTAATCTTCCTGTATTCTCACCTTCTCTTTTAACTCCAAAACGATAAAACAGACTGGGGTATGATTTGGAGAAGAAACCAAAATCTTCAGCTGTCATACGAATATCCATCTCCTCTATACTATCCTTACCTAAAAAGTTCTGAGCTACAGAGACAGCTCTTTTTGTTATATCACTATCGTTAAACACAACCGGGTAACCATCTTTAATATCTATTTCAGCCTCTGCCCCCATACTCCCAGCAGTAGCGGTAACAATATCTTCTATTTTTTGCTTCACCTTAGCCCGCCACTCTTCATCCATAATACGTAAAGTACCTGCTATCTTAACCTCCTCAGGAATTATATTTGTTGCTCCATCGGCAATCATTCTGCCAAATGACAAAACCATAGGAATACCCGCCGGAACAAAGCGGCTAGCAATCTGTTGCAGGTTGACAACTATTTGCGAGGCAATCAGAACAGTATCGTTAAGCATGTGAGGCATTGCAGCATGACCTCCCCTCCCTTTAACTGTAATATGCACCTCATCACCACTGGCCATGTACATACCCTCCTTAAACCCAACATGACCGCTCTCCATTTCGGGTAGTACATGCTGACCAATAATCACGTCAGGTGATAAATCATTGAAAACTCCCTCCTCCATCATCAGTTTGGCTCCTCCGGGTGAGACCTCTTCGCCGGGCTGAAAAATGAGCAGAACTGTTCCACCCCACTCCTCTTTTAATGCATTAAGTATTTTTGCCGTACCTAGCAGTGATGCAATATGGGCATCGTGCCCACAGGCGTGCATCACACCTCCATTTACCGATTTGAACGGAAGAGTCGTATCTTCACCAATAGGGAGTGCATCCATGTCTGCTCTCAGTGCTACAACCCTGCCTACACCTTTTTCTCCATCAATCCTACCCAAAATACCCGTTTTCACAAAGCCCGATTTAAAAGGTATTCCATACTCCATTAGTTTATCCTGAATAAACTGAGAGGTTTCATTTTCATTGAATGATAGTTCAGGATGTTTATGCAGATGTCTTCTTATATCTATTATCTCCTGGAGATATTTATCAGAGAGAGATTGTACTCGTTTTTTCAAATACATAGTTTCTATTTTCCAAATATCATTTTCAAAGATACCAATAACATAAAGATACCAAACACCTTCTTCAACACTTTATCGGGTAAGCTTAATGATACCAAACTCCCAAAGTAGGCACCCACAACAAACAACAGCATTAGCAACAGAGCAACCTTAACATCAACATATCCATTTTTATAATACTGCATTACAGCCAAAATTCCGGTAGGAAGCAACAGTATAGCAATACTTGTACCCTGAGCCATGTGTTGAGAGAAGCCTAAAAAAAGTATCAGTGATGGAACAATAATTATTCCTCCACCTACCCCCAAAGCTCCACTGACAATTCCGGCCATCAACCCAATAGCGAGAATAATTATTAGATGTGTTGTTGTCATAACTTTTAGTTTGCAACAAAAGTACACTATTTTTTGATTGATTATTGTATAGATATCGAAGAAGGGACACTGAATACAATGTCCCTTCTATCGTTTTGTCCTTATGCCGGACAGGCACTTACTTTTTTTTCTGCAGCTAAAGAAAGTAAGCAAAAAAAGCCGCCGCTAAGCCTAAATTACTAAAAATCTATTCGCTACGCTAAAAGAAAAATAACTCTCCCAATTAAGTTTTTGTAAGCTTTTTGTGCCAAAAAGCTTACAAAACTATAAATTGGGTTCAAACAGATTTTCTTTATTAACGCTTCACTTATAGATTTTCTTAACGTAATTTAGCCAAGGCGGTATAACAACCCAACATAAATCATAGTAAAACCAAATCTTTATGTTCTACTTCTTCTTCCTCTTTTTAGCATCCATAGGGCCATCAAAGTAATTTACATTTAATGCTTTGAGGCGCTTCTTATGCACAACCATTCGCTTACTGAAATTATCCCAATCCAATGACTCTTTAGGTGACCACACCACCTCTGAAAGAGCACACGCACGAGGATAGACCATATATTCAACATACTCGGGAGTCGCCATGTACTCACTCCACACATTACCCTGAGCACCCAATATGTACTTAACCTCATTGTCTGCCAGTTTTTTTGGTAGCGGGTAGTAGTTATAAACTCCTTTTGTGCTTGTGAATCCACCTATTGCCAGAGGTTGGGTTTCAGGGTCGGCCTGATAGTAGTCGAAGTAAAGAGCAAAGCTCGGAGTCATAATTACGTCGTGGTGTGCTTTAGCTGCTTCAATACCACCCTTCTCTCCCCGCCAGCTCATTACAGTAGCCTTTGGTGCCAGTCCTCCTTCAAGTATCTCGTCCCAGCCAATTATCTGACGGCCATGAGCATTCAGAAACTTCTCCATCCGCTGAATAAAATAACTCTGTAGTTCATGTTCATCTTTCAAACCCTCCTTCTTCATTCTTGCCTGACATTTAGGGCACTCTTTCCACCTGGTTTTAGGACACTCATCACCCCCGATATGAATATACTCGCTGGGGAAAAGTTCCATAACCTCAGTCAACACATCTTCAAGAAAAGTAAATACCTTCTCATTACCGGCACAATACACATCAGGAAAAACACCCCATGTGGTTGCAACCTCGTAGGATCCTCCGGTACAGCCCAACTCGGGGTATGCTGCCAGAGCACCAAGTGAATGACCCGGCATCTCAATTTCGGGTATCACAGTAATAAACCGCTCCTTTGCATAAGCCACAATATCTTTTATCTCATCCTGAGTGTAAAAGCCCCCGTAGGGTTTACCATCATATTTACCTGTTCCTTTATGGCCAACTAGAGTCTCTTTACGTACACTTCCAATCTCTGTCAGTTTAGGGTACTTCTTAATCTCTATTCTCCACCCCTGATCTTCGGTGAGATGCCAATGGAAAATATTCATTTTATGAAATGCCAAAAGGTCAATATATTTTTTAATGAAACTGACAGGAAAAAAGTGCCGGCCGACATCGAGATGCAGTCCTCTGTATACAAATGCCGGTTCATCATTAATTTTCACAAAAGGAATATCCCACTCAATACCCTTCTGAGCTTCTGTAATCTCTATCTCAACAGGCAGGAGCTGACGTAAACTCTGAACTCCATAAAACAGCCCAACAGTTTCAGCAGCACTGATTGTAACACCTTTCTTCCTCACTTCAAGGCTGTACGAACCCGGTGCTCCCTTAATAGAAGAGTTAAGCTCCAACTTAATCCGATTCGAAGATGCATCTTCTGATTTCACCATTAAACTGTATCCGGTGGCAGGATTGAGAATCCCCACAAGGTAATTAGCTACAGATGCTACTTCGTCATTGCCGGCATCAGCAACAATTTTTGTCTCACTATTAAGGATATAGAATCCGTCATTAACAACCACCTCTTTAGGTTTTGGAACAATATTCACCTCTCCCAACCCTTTTTTAGTATGTGGAGAACAGTATGCCAGACTAAGCCCGACAATTATCAATAAACCCAAATAACTAAACTTCTTCATAATCATAATCTATATAAATATTTTTGATAAAAATAGTCTGACTAACAGACTTAAACAAATTTATAT
>JALVBA010000117.1 GCA_027010905.1 Marinilabiliaceae bacterium | reverse complement strand
AATTACATGTGTGATAGCAGGATTCTTGCATAATTCAGGTTAAACAGTCAATTGATTTTTTTATTAATATTTTAGTTGCGGATATAAGGTATTGTTAAAACAGTTTAAATGTACAGTTTAGCTGTTAAGAAAACAAATATGAAAAAGTCTGAGTTAAATCACCTAACAATATCTTATCTTTGCGCAAATTTAAATTATTCATGGTTTCACTAAGTCAGTTAACCGTTGATTTTGGCGGGTTTTTATTGTTTAATGATGTCTCTTTTTTAGTTAATGGAAGAGACAGAATTGGTCTTGTGGGTAAAAACGGAGCGGGAAAATCTACTCTTCTGAAAATTATTGCCGGATTAATGCCGCCTACGTCAGGTGTGGTTGCACTGCCAAAGGATTTTACAATTGGTTATTTGCCTCAGCACATGAAGCATACAAACACAAAAACTGTAGTTGCTGAAGTAGAGATGGCTTTTGCCGAGTTAAAGGGTATTGAGAAAGAGATAGACAGATTGAACCATGAGATAGCAGTGCGTGAGGATTTTGAGTCGCAGGAGTACTTGAATTTACTCGACCGCCTCAACGAAAAGAGCGACAGATTCAGTCTCCTGGGAGGCACTAATTATACCGGATTGATAGAGACAACACTAAAGGGACTTGGATTTAAGCAGAGCGATTTTGAGCGTAACACAGGTGAGTTTAGCGGCGGGTGGCGAATGAGGATTGAATTGGCAAAGATTCTGCTGAAGAAACCGCATCTGTTTCTGCTAGATGAGCCAACAAACCACCTTGACATCGATTCGATACAGTGGCTCGAAGATTTCTTGAAAGACTACAACGGTGCTGTTGTGATTATCTCTCACGATAGGGCATTTCTGAATAACCTAACCACACGAACAATTGAGATATCGCTTGGTAAGATATACGACTACAAAGTACCTTACGACAAGTTTGTTGAGCTACGTAAGGAGCGGCGTGAGCAGCAGATGGCAGCATTCCGCAATCAGCAAAAGAAGATTGAAGATACCGAGAAATTTATCGAGAGGTTCAGATACAAGGCTACAAAGGCTGTACAGGTGCAGTCGCGTATTAAACAGCTCGAAAAAATTGACCGTATCGAGGTTGATGAGTTCGATACCCGAAAACTGAACATTAAGTTTCCGGCTGCCCCCTCGTCGGGTAAGGTGGTGATGAAAGCTGCCGGTTTGTCTAAATCGTATGGTTCACTTAATGTACTGAACGATATCGACCTTGTTCTTGAGAGAGGCGAAAAGGTAGCTTTTGTGGGTAGAAATGGCGAAGGTAAAACCACACTGGCAAGGGTTTTATTAGGCGAGCTTGAGTACTCCGGAGAGATGACTCTGGGGCATAATGTTAAGGTTGGCTATTTTGCCCAAAATCAGGCCGAGCAACTTGACGACAACTTAACGGTGCTTGAAACAATTGATAATGTCGCTGTTGGGGCTATCAGGACTAAAATAAGAGATCTGCTTGGTGCTTTCATGTTCAGTGGCGAAGATGTGAACAAAAAGGTCTCTGTACTCTCCGGTGGTGAACGTACCCGTTTGGCGATGGTTAAGCTGCTGCTGGAGCCTGTAAACTTTCTGGTACTTGATGAACCTACCAATCACCTCGACATGCACTCCAAGGCGATACTTAAACAGGCTATTGTTGATTTTGAAGGGACTGTACTGGTTGTTTCTCACGACAGGGAGTTTCTTGATGGGTTGGTAGAGAAGCTGTTTGAGTTTAAAGATAAGAAGATTAAGGAGCACCTATCAGGTGTTTATGAGTTTCTGCAGAAGAAGCGAATGGAGACGTTGCAGGAGCTAACAAAGGTTTCGGGCTCGAGAGTTAAAAAGGCCGAAGGTAAGAAAGAGAAGAAGAGAGGCTCTGTATCGTTTGAAGAGCGAAAAACAATAAACAGGCAGTTTAAAAAGATGAAGCAGGAGCTTGAGAAGAACGAGAAGGATATTACCTCAATGGAGCAGAAGATAGAATCTTTAAGTGCTACCTTAAATAATCCTGAGCATAAAACCGATCAGAGCCTGTTTACCGATTTTGAGAAGGCTCAGAAAAGGTTGGATGAGCTGATGTATGAGTGGGAACTGCTCAATGATCAGTTTGAGGAGATAGAGAAGAAGAAAAATGAGCTGGGATAGCGGGTTGCTGAGCGAAGTCGAAGCAACGGTTTTGTTTCCACATTACCTAATTTCTATTAACTTTGAAAAATAATCACCCTACCAAGTCCGGCAGACAGTTTTGTAATTCAACAATTCAAAAATATGAGACATTTTAACAATAAAAAGAAACCATCCGGTGAGAAGCCTATTTTCGGTATTCGTGCAGTGGAGGAGGCCATTGATGCAGGTAAAGAGATTGATAAAATATTTATAAAAAAGGGTTTGCAGGGAGAGCTGTTCAAGGGATTCTTCAAAAAACTGCAGGAGCAGGATATTCCTTTTCAATATGTCCCCATTGAGAAACTCAATAGAATATCGCAAAAAAATCATCAGGGAGTTATTGCATACATCTCGCCTATTGTTTACGACGATATAGAGCAGATAATACCTACGCTGTACGATGAGGGTAAAGAGCCATTTATATTGGTATTGGATGGTGTTACCGATGTGAGAAACTTCGGTGCAATTGCCCGGTCTGCCGAATGTGCCGGAGTGAATGCCATTGTTATCCCCATCAAAGGGGGTGCATCGGTAAATGCAGATGCAATTAAAACATCAGCAGGAGCACTGCACAACACACCTGTATGCCGTGTTTACAGTCTGGTAGATACAGTTACATTCCTAAAGAATAGTGGTATTAAGATTGTTGCTGCTACTGAGAAAGGGGCTGATGATTATACCGAAGCTGACTATTCAGGACCGAAATGTTTGATTATGGGAGCAGAGGATACAGGCATATCTGAGGAAGTCCTAAATATTGCTGATATTTTCAGTAAAATACCTGTTAAGGGGAAGATAAAATCACTAAATGTCTCTGTTGCTTCGGGTATTATGTTATAT
>JALVBA010000116.1 GCA_027010905.1 Marinilabiliaceae bacterium | reverse complement strand
ATGTAACTGTAGACCTTGACCCGTCCACAGCCGGAGACCAGACAACATTGGTAGTTCCAGGCGAAGGAACCTGGACTTACAACCCTGCAACAGGAGAACTTACATTCGACCCGGAGGACGGTTTCACCACCGACCCAACGCCAATAGACTATACATTAACAGAGACAGCTACCGGGTTGACAGACACTGCTACAGTAACTATAGAGTACAATGTAATAATCTCCGGCACAGTATTCAACGATCTTAACGGTCTTACAGATGGAACTGTTAATGGCTCAGGTACAGATGCAGGTGGGCTTTATGCTAATTTGACAGATAATGCAACAGGATTAGTAATTGCTAGTGTACAGGTGGATACAAATGGTACTTATATCTTCTATTCCTCTGATGGTGTTGAAGAAAATGAAACTTATGAAATCATCCTGACTGCGACAATTCAAACTGTTGGAGCCACCCTAACAACTGCCACGTTACCATTAACTTGGACAAGCACTGGTGAACATATTGGGGCAGGATTTGGTAATGATGGTACAGTTGATAGTAAGTTAATAGTATCTACCACAAATGATGGTGTTACAAAAGCCAATTTTGGTATTGTTAGGGTACCTGATGTTACACCTATTATAACTGCTGTTCCGAATGTTATGCATGGGGAAACAGACTTTTCTATTATTGTTAAAGTAAGAGAGATGAACGTTGTAGTTACTAATGGATTAATCACAGTAAGAATCCCAAAAGATACCCGATGGACTCTTGATGGATCTTATGATCCTAACTTAACCGTGATAGATGGAACATCATTAAATAATTTAGATTGGAGTTATTCTTCAGATGCTAATAATCATATCTTTACAACTACTTCTGAAATCGCTGCTGGAGGCTTCTCAACTTTTGGATTTAATGCTACATGGAATGCAGGGCAAACAAGGGGCTTTTGCACAATAACCTCTCAAATTGATTCCTGGAGTGGTGGAGAAGAACGAAATGACAATAATGTTGATGCGGAAAAATTAGATTATTTTATTAAATAGTGTAAACAACTTATAATTAATACACTAATTAATAGCATAATAAATAATATAAATTAATGACTTATTTCTTTATTTATAATTGTAAAACATATTGAAATGAAAAAATCCTTACTAATATTTAGTTTAATTATTGCAACTTTATTTTCAAGTGCACAGAGTTATAATCCTTTTGTTAATCAGGGTATTGTGAGCCCTGCCCCATTACTGCCTACTGAATTTGGTGGTACAGGATTACTTTCATTCAATGTGGGTAATACTGGTAGTGATTCTCTTAATCTTGTCCCAACCGATGAGATGACAATAGTTATAACGCTGTCATCTGGGGTTCCCGATAATGCCGACCCATTGGCTGCAATGGGAGGAACGTGGCTAAGCTTATTCGACTGGACATATGATGCCGGTAACTTAACATATAGAGGAACTCAAAATCAAGTAATTCCAGGAAGTAGTCAAGGTACTATTACCATCGACTACAAGGTTACGGTTAACACACCTATACCTCCCAACGGAAGTCCCTCAAATGGTTTTAACGTAAATATTCAACCACCGGCTTATACAAACGGTTCCAATGCTACAGATGACGATGTTGTGAGTTCATATACTTATGTTGAGGCAAAGGATTATGGTGATGCACTTTCAAGTTATGGTATAGCAGAGCATACTATCAATATTTATAAAACCGATGGTTTATATACAAATTATATCTATTTAGGAGATACCATTGATTCTGAATCTGCCAACCAACCTTCGGCTGATGCTGATGGTGATGACAACAACGATATAGACGATGAAGATGGCGTTACTTTCCCAACCCTAATAACAGGTACTACAGTTAACATACCAGTTACGGTTACTTCGCATGATGATAGTTATGGATTTTTAAATGCTTGGATAGATTGGAATGGAGATGGCGATTTTGCAGATACGTTAGAGCAAATTATTTTAAATGATAATTGGTCAGCGAGTGGTTCAAAAAACTATTCAGTTTCTGTACCTGTAAATGCAATTACTACTGCACCAACCTTTGCCCGTTTTAGGATTGGGAAGAATAAAGGAACCAGTTCAGGTACCAGCACTTGGGGTGAGGTTGAGGATTATAAGATATCTATCGAATCAAGTACCGATTTGGTAACGGTAAAAACTCTTGCCAGTGGCGATGCAACTCCTAATGAAGGAGACACTGTTACATTTACAATTACGGTAACTAATAACGGTCCGTCTCAGGCTACAAATGTAACTCTGACTGACGCTCTTCCTGCCGGATTAACAGCCACAACAAACAATGGTACTCCTACTCAGGGAAGCTATACAGCCGGAACAGGCGTATGGACAGTTGGAACATTGGCAAATGGTGCAAGTGCTACTTTAACAATAGAAGGCACAGTAGATGCCGGACAGGCAGAAAACACCATAACAAATACAACAACAAAAGCCACAGGCGACCAAAATGACCCGACAGACAGCGGTGACGACACAGAGGAATCGGTAACTGTTAATAGCAATGCCGATTTGGTAACGGTAAAAACTCTTGCCAGTGGCGATGCAACTCCTAATGAAGGAGACACTGTTACATTTACAATTACGGTAACTAATAACGGTCCGTCTCAGGCTACAAATGTAACTCTGACTGACGCTCTTCCTGCCGGATTAACAGCCACAACAAACAATGGTACTCCTACTCAGGGAAGCTATACAGCCGGAACAGGCGTATGGACAGTTGGAACATTGGCAAATGGTGCAAGTGCTACTTTAACAATAGAAGGCACAGTAGATGCCGGACAGGCAGAAAACACCATAACAAATACAACAACAAAAGCCACAGGCGACCAAAATGACCCGACAGACAGCGGTGACGATACAGAGGAATCGGTAACTGTTAATTCAGCCCCAACAGCAAACGATGACAGTAGCAACGGTAATGTACCGGGTGCAAATACTACACTTGACATCCTTGCCAATGACCTTCTTGGCGATGGAACAACTCCTGCACCAGGAGATGTAACTGTAGACCTTGACCCGTCCACAGCCGGAGACC
>JALVBA010000115.1 GCA_027010905.1 Marinilabiliaceae bacterium | reverse complement strand
AAATCAACAAACGCTTCGACTATTAATTCACTTGCATCACCGCGAGCCTCTTTGGCTTCTTCCCATGAGGCTGCAATATCTTCAGCACTTCTAGCGATACTTTGGCCGTGTCCGCTTGAGCTCATTACCGGTTTAATCACACACGGATACCCAAGACGCTCCGCAGCAGCTGCGAGTTCCTCTTGTGTAGAAACAAACTCATACGCTCCCGTTTTTAACTCCAACACCTCTGCTGCAAAAGTACGGATGTTTTTTCTGTTCATCGTTTTACTTACGGCATTAGCGTTTGGAATCACATTGTAGCCTCTATCTTCTGCAGCAAACAGTGCATCGATACTGATAGCTTCAATCTCAGGGAGAATATAATCAGGTTTTTCACGGTAGATAATCTCTAAAAGGGCATCTTTATCTTGCATATTAACCACATAACTTCTATGGGCTACTTGGTGAGCCGGAGCGTTTTGGTACCTGTCAACGGCAATGGTTTCTAAACCTAAGCGTTGCGCTTCGATAATAACTTCTTTACCAAGTTCACCAGAACCCAGCAACATAACTTTTTTTGAATTTGACTTTAGGGGAGCAGAAAATTGCATGCGCATAACCTCTTCATATTTAATGAAGAGATTATAGCAAAAGAGGGTTAAATTATTGTTTTAATCCGATGAGAGTTTGGAGAAGTTGGTCAGAAGTGGTGATAGTTTTCCCATTTGCCTGAAAACCTCTTTGAATAATAATAAGCTGTGTTAAAGCACGAGAAAGATCCACATTGGAAGCTTCCAACGCACCAGATTGAATAAATCCACGACCGGCAGTTGCCGCTGTTCCTATGATAGGGTCTCCGGAGTTTGGTGTTTGCACAAAGATGTTTCCACCCTCAGTTCCAAGCCCCTCATTGTTGGTAAATTTTGCCATAGCGATCTGCGCCAAACCAAAACTTCGACCATTTGAAAATGAACCAATTAGCGTACCGCTTTGATCAATCCTAATTCCAATTAAATCCCCACCCGTAAAACCATCTTGACTGATTCCAGAAGTAGCACTTTTGCTGTCAAAAGATGTCATCCCGTCAAACTGGTTTGGTGTACCGATGCTTAACTGAATTTGTTGATTTGGCTTCGAACCGTTGTTTGCCGTAAACTGGATAGAGTCAATATCTGACCCAGAAAGAGAACCATCGTTGTTAAATACAACAGAGCCTCTTTTTTCATTTTTTGGATTCGATGGCGAAATCTCTGCATAACTTGGCACTGTAATAGTTTCTGCCCATTCATTGCTTTTTACTTTTCTAAAATCCATTTTAAGTGTATGTTTTGTTCCTAAAGAATCAAAAATATCTATGGAACTTGAGTGGGTCGCTGCATTAAAAGCCTGAGAATATCCATGCGCCGTAGAGTTTGCGGGAAGCACGGTTTTTAGTGCTTTCATACTTGTTGTAAAGCGAGGATTTTCCACAACTGTTGCAGAGGTGTATGCTTGAACATCTATAGAAAGTACTGCACCGTTGTTTGAATTATCTATCTCAAATTTTCCCTGAGCATTTACCGTAATATCTACATTACCCCCACCTGCTGCAAGTGCATCAGCATCTGCCTGATTATCCATAGCCAAACGAAGTTCTGCCATAGTATGAAAGCGCTTGTCAGCACCCGCAGCTGTTGCCACATTTGTACCTGTCGCATCATAAGTATAATTGTAATAGTTAGCACCGCCATCAAAAGAGATTCGCACCCCTTGACCATCCTGCATTGAAAATGCTTCTCCACTTCCATTAAATAACACACCTACATCACCTGAAGGGTGGTTTCCTTCAACAACACCTCCTGTATCTACTTCATATGCCGGGGAATAACTTTCCACTAAAGGACCTGAGTTAAGATTTGCTTTAAGAACAACTTCTGCCGTTGGATTTGCCGGTGTAGTCAGCCCTGGAGCAATCTTTATATTTTGGATAGATGTTGTAGAGTCAACTTTACCCGTATCTGGATCTTTTAGCCACCCTTGAGTAATAAAACCGTTATTATCAACAAAGTTCCCATTTGCATCAAATTTAAAATCCCCTGCGCGCGTATATTTGTAAGTATTTCCACCATCTGGAGAAACTATGAAAAAACCATCTCCCTGAATCGCGACATCCGTATTTTTATCGGAGTTTTGAATTGACCCTTGTGAAAATATTCTCGTCATAGAGTTTACGGTAGAACCAAGACCTACCTGTACAGGATTTTTCCCGCCGAGTTGTCCCTGAGGAGCTGTTGCTATCGCTTTCGTTTGTGCCAAAAGATCTGAAAAGTTAGCACGGGAATATTTGTACCCCACCGTGTTCACATTGGCAATATTGTTTGACTCAACATCCATTGCAACCTGATGAGATTGTAATCCAGACACTCCTGAAAATAGTGACTTTAACATAATAAATCCTTTAAATTTATTTCATTTATTCTATTAGTAAATAGTTAGCATTAAGTGTTCCAACTTTTTAGGCATCCATATTCAGTGCTTTTTGCACCATCTGGTCTGCAGTTGTAACAGATTTTGAATTTGCATCGTAAGAGCGCTGCATCACAATAAGCTCAGTTAAACCATAAGTCATATCGATGTTGGACGATTCTAAACGAAAGTTCATAACATGGGAACCTATAACATTATTTCCTTGGGAATCCTTGTAAAACATCGCCTTGCCACTGTTAGAGCTTTCATGAAACCTTGTCCCGCTGACTCGATTTAAGGCTTGTTCATTTGAAAAATGATAGACGGCAATTTTGCCAATACTGCTTTGTTCTCCATTGGAAAATGTTGCCATAATATCTGCGTTTTCATTTACAGAGTATCCAACCAAATCTCCACCTATAGTACCATCAGCACGACTTGAACCTGTTGTTACCGGAGTATCAATAGCAATAACCCCATCAAAACCACTTCCCATATCTATACTCACCGGTGTACCATTATTATCTACACTTTTTAAACTATTACTAATCAGCCCGCCGCTTGAATCGAAACTAACACGACCAGTTTGTGTATCAAACACTGTTGAGCCATCAATGGAGCTTACAGTCGCTTTTACATTAAAC
>JALVBA010000114.1 GCA_027010905.1 Marinilabiliaceae bacterium | reverse complement strand
ATTTAATATGTCTGACAAAACTATTTTATTACCGAAAGTTTTCTTTTAGACAAAAAAATTTAGAATTTATATTTATTTATAATTTTCATCCCCTTATCTGTGGCAATACCCCGTATAAAATTGATTGCAATATTTTCAAATACATCAGCCATATTAAATTTATAGGGCGGAAATATTTGTTCATTTGCAATTATTCTAAATTGTTCACTTGCTAGTATTGCAATAATCTCTTCATTAATATCGGTTCTTAATAATCCGTCTTTTTGACCTTGTTGGATAAAGCCCAAAAGCATATTATTTCCATTTTCATCTTGTTGTTTACCGATTAGTTCGAAAACCGGATAATGATATTTTTCGGCGTCATAAATGAACACATCGTTAATTGACCTTAATAGAATAATGCTTCTTTTCATACGCGAAAGAAATGCATCAATTACATTATTAGACGTATTAATAATATCTTCGGTTAGTCTCTTTTCGTTTTCTACCAGACGATTTATGCAATACTTGACCAATTCGTTTTTGTCTTTAAATAATTCATAAATAGTTCGTTTGGAAACGCCAAGATTTTTAGCAAGCCTATCCATAGTTATATTTTTTATGCCGTACCGCATAAATAACTTTAAAGTTTCTTCTATAATCCTATCTTTAGTTTCCATATTAAACTATCAAAATATTCTGCAAATATACAAAACTTTTTAAACTAAAAAAGTTTTTAGAGGATTTTTTTAAATTGTTGTTGTCTTAATAATAGTTAATTCCACAGTACTACAAAGCGTCGGTTTACTTCAATTCTACAATCAATCATACTTCACCAACATCACCCTTTCACATCTAACAACCCTACATCTAACATCACAATACCCGACATTTTGTCATTAACTCTGCCAAAGCATCTTATCATCAGCCTTTTCTATTGTCAATATTACGTAAATAGAGAGCAAATATTTTATGGCATAAGGTTTGAGCGTTGAGTATGCAGAAATTAAATTATTGAATATATAAAATTAAATTAGATAAGAAATGGGAAAGATAATTGGAATCGATTTAGGAACTACCAACTCCTGCGTTGCCGTAATGGAAGGTAGTGAGCCGGTAGTTATACCTAATAGTGAAGGTAAAAGAACAACTCCTTCGATTGTGGCTTTTGTTGAGAATGGTGAGAGAAAAGTAGGTGACCCTGCTAAACGTCAGGCAATCACAAACCCTACAAAAACAATCTATTCTATAAAGCGATTCATGGGTAACAAATATAGTGAAGTTACCAGTGAGATTAAACGTGTACCTTACAAAGTTGTGAAGGGTGAGAATGATACACCCAGAGTACAGATTGACGACCGCAAATACTCTCCTCAGGAGATTTCAGCTATGACTCTGCAGAAGATGAAGAAGACTGCTGAAGATTACCTAGGACAAGAGGTTACCGAAGCGGTAATTACAGTACCTGCATATTTCAACGACTCACAACGTCAGGCCACTAAAGAGGCCGGAGAGATTGCCGGACTTACAGTTCGTCGTATCATTAACGAGCCTACTGCTGCATCATTGGCTTTTGGCCTCGACAGGCAGAACAAGGACATGAAAGTTGCTGTGTTTGATCTAGGTGGTGGTACTTTTGACATCTCTATCCTTGAGTTGGGTGATGGTGTATTTGAAGTAAAATCAACCAACGGAAACACTCATCTTGGTGGTGACGACTTCGACGAGACAATCATGAACTGGTTGGCTGACGAATTTTTGAAAAATGAAGGTATTGATTTACGAAAAGACCCTATGGCTCTTCAGCGTTTGAAAGATGCTGCTGAGAAGGCTAAGATTGAGTTGTCGAGTTCAACAACTACCGAAATCAACCTTCCTTACATCATGCCAGTTGACGGAATTCCAAAGCACATTGTTAAGTCTTTGTCGAGAGCTCAGTTTGAGCAGTTGACCGATAAACTTATTCACAGCACCCTTGAGCCATGTAAATTGGCCTTGAAAGATGCCGGACTTTCTGCTTCAGATATTGATGATGTAATTCTTGTAGGTGGATCAACACGTATGCCTGCCATACAGAAAGTTGTTGAGGATTTCTTTGGCAAGACACCATCAAAGGGTGTTAATGCTGATGAGGTTGTGGCTGTCGGTGCTGCTATTCAGGGTGGTGTATTATCGGGTGATGTGAAAGATGTACTCCTGCTTGATGTTACTCCGTTATCTCTTGGTATCGAAACTATGGGTGGAGTGATGACTAAGTTAATCGAGTCAAACACAACCATACCAAGTAAGAAGTCGGAAACATTTACCACTGCCGTTGATAATCAGCCATCTGTTGAGATTCACGTATTGCAGGGTGAGCGTCCACTGGCCAACGATAACAAGACTATCGGACGTTTCCACTTAGACGGATTACCACCAGCACCACGTCAGACTCCTCAGATTGATGTTACGTTTGACATTGATGCTAACGGTATACTGCATGTATCGGCTAAAGATAAGGCTACAGGAAAAGAGCAGAGCATTCGTATTGAAGCTTCTTCGGGCTTAACTGACGAGGAGATTAAGAAGATGAAAACTGAAGCTGAGGCTAATGCTGAAGCAGACAAGAAAGCTAAAGAGAAGATTGACAAGATGAACGGTGCTGACAGCCTGATTTTCCAGACTGAAAAACAGTTGAAAGAGTTGGGTGATAAGTTACCTGCTGACAAGAAAAAGCCTATCGAGGATGCATTGACTAAACTAAAGGAAGCTCACAAAAGCGAAGACCTTGAGGCTATTGATGCTGCAACAGCAGAACTTAATCAGGTGTTTCAGGCAGCTTCTCAGGATATGTACAATGCCGGTCAGGCACAAGGTGGAGGAGAGCAGGCACAACAGTCTGGCAATGCTCAACCGGGATCTGACAGTAGCGATGATGAAGTTACCGATGTTGACTTTGAGGAGGTGAAATAATATACAGAACTCTATTTTAAAAAGTCCCCTTTTCATTTTGGAGAGGGGACTTTTTTAGTATGTCGGGCATGGTAATAGGCTGGCGAGGTGCAAGTCCTCGTACGTGCCGAGTTGATAGGAAACGTTAGCGATTGGCAATGGTGTTG
>JALVBA010000113.1 GCA_027010905.1 Marinilabiliaceae bacterium | reverse complement strand
ATTTTATTCAACAGATTATACAGTTTATCCAAAATTAAGTTCATAACGTGGTCACAAATGCCTATCTTTATGTTTTAAAATTCGCTTGCGGATTTAAGGATTTAATTAAAAGGTTGCGTATTCTATAATTTTTTTTTCAAAGAATAAAATATAGTATCTTTGAATCGTAAATGAATATTACATTTGTAAACAAATTCAATAGCTCTATATTTAATGAAGAAATATATTGATGATTTTACTGTTGTTCAGAACCGCAGACTCAATGATGAGTATGTTATTCTGACTCTTAAACTCGACAGAGAGCTGCCTGAGATTCTTCCCGGTCAGTTTGCCGAGGTGAAGGTGGAGAGCGGTGTGAACACTCTTCTGCGTCGTCCTATCTCTATTCACGATGTGGATGAGAAGAGTCGTGAGATTAAACTTCTGGTGCAGGAGATTGGTGAGGGTACCAGGTTGATGGGGGCGCTGCAAGAGGGCGATACTCTGAACCTTGTCTATCCTCTTGGTAACTCATTCTCGAAACCCCAAACAAAAGAGGTTCTGTTGGTGGGTGGTGGTTGTGGTGTTGCTCCGCTTCTATATCTCGGACGTAAACTTAAAGAGGCCGGCATTACTCCACGTTTCCTGCTTGGTGCACGTAGCAGCGACGGACTAATTGCCCTGGATGAGTATGAGAAGGTGGGTGAGGTTAATGTTACTACCGAGGATGGTTCAGTAGGGACTAAAGGGTTTGTTATTCATCATCCTCTTATGCGGACTGATAGTCCGGTGTATGATCATATTTATACCTGCGGACCCGATGCAATGATGCGTGTGGTGGCCAAGTATGCCGGTAATCACAATATTAAATGCGAAGTGTCGCTTGAAAATCATATGGCTTGTGGTATTGGTGTCTGCCTATGTTGTGTTACCGATACTGTTGATGGTCATAAGTGTACTTGTACTGATGGTCCTGTTTTTGATTCAACTTATTTGAAATGGTAGATTTAACTGTAGATTTAAACGGATTAAAGCTTAAAAATCCGGTGATGACCGCTTCGGGTACTTTCGGGTATGGTACGGAGTATATTGATTTTTTTGACATCTCTCGTCTAGGTGGTATTGTTGTTAAGGGAACAACACTTAACCATCGTGAGGGTAATCCCTATCCGCGTATGGCAGAAACCCCTCATGGGATGCTGAATGCTGTGGGACTGCAAAACAAGGGTATCGACTACTTTATCTCTGATATATACCCCGAAATCAAAGATTACGATACCAATATGCTTATTAATGTGTCGGGCTCCACGGTAGAGGAGTATGAGGAGGTTGCCCGAAAGGTGAATGAGCTGGAGAAGATTCCGGGTATTGAGCTCAATATCTCTTGTCCAAATGTGAAGGAGGGGGGTATGGCCTTTGGTACAAGCTGTCCGTCGGCGGTGTCGGTTGTTAATGCAGTACGTAAGATCTACAAAAAACATCTGATGGTAAAGTTGTCACCTAATATTACAAATGTAACCGAGATTGCTCACGCTGTTGAGGGTGAGGGGGCTGATTCTGTTTCGCTTATAAATACTCTTCTGGGTATGGCTGTTGATGCTGATAGTCGCCGTCCGCTTCTCTCTACCGTTACCGGTGGCTTGTCGGGTCCGGCTGTTAAGCCTGTGGCTCTACGCATGGTGTGGCAGGTATCGCAGGTGGTTAAGATACCTGTTGTCGGGTTGGGAGGAATAATGACAGCCACTGATGCTGTTGAGTTTATGCTTGCCGGTGCTGCGGCTGTGCAGATTGGTACTGCCAATTTTATTGATCCTCTGGTCTCTCTTAAGGTGATTGATGGGATAGAGGCGTACTGTACTAAACATGGATTCTCATCCGCAAGTGAGCTTACAGGTGCAATGATATCTGAGTAAAAGCGGAAAGAGTTCAATAAATTTAACTGGTGGGGCTGGTCTGTCTCAATATGAATTATTAACAAACCTATCTTGGTATTACGTTTGTAAACCGTACTTATCCAACCTTAACATCTAACTGACTGTTTTTGGGAAATATATTTGTAACCGGTCTGAACTGCCGACGAATATAGATCCATCTGTCGGGGTAGTCACTCAACAGCTGTAATACCCTAACCTGATGCTTCTTTAGTGAATCCCTTATGGCAGGGGCAGTAATAGGATTATCCATAGCTTTACCAACCCGTTCGCTACTTGGCTGAATACTCTGCTTTAGAAGTTTCTGTGCGGCATTCTCCAGCCTGTCAAGTAGCTGATAGGCTCTGTCCATTCGGGTAATAATCGTTTCAGTTTCACTCTGCGATTCTAACTCCTTAGCTCCTGAGGTTACATCTGTAAACTTAACATGAAAGCTCTCTACGGTTATCTCCTCTGTTCTGTCAATAGGCGACAACAGGCGAGCAAACTTAGCCGACTCCTCAATGGCCTGCTTAATTATCTTGTAGCTGTAGCTGTTTTCGGTTAATAATTTAAGTGCACTGTCGTGGTAAACATAATTAACGCCATCTCTTTTGCCTATCTCATCAATCATATCCTTAGCCCAGGCTCTTTTCCAATCTGATAATGCTCTTTCTTTAGAGTTATTACGTTTATCTGAATGAAACTCCAGTAGATCAGCTACTTTGGTTTTGATATACTCTGTTTTACTGAGATTGGTATAGATGTTATCATAGGTTGCTTTAGCAAAATTTACTGCCATCATACCTATAATACTTTTTTGTGAGGTGTCTATTGGTGATGAATCGTGACTAATACCAAAATTACTTTTATCATTTCTGAAAAAGAGGTAGAAAATATCAGGAAGTACCATTCCGGCCGTTTTAACCCTAATTACAAGTATGAGATACTTCTCTTCATCAAATAGTGAAAGCTGTCCGATACTCTGCTCTTCACTGCTAATATAAAATGGTATCTGCTCTTTTGTTATCCATTGAAAATCATTATTATTCCTACGTATTCTCAATAGTTTACCCGATAGCTCCTCAGATAGTACTAGCTCCTTTTTATTATAACGGTCTCCTCTTCTTGTCCACTCTGATGCCGTCCACTCACTATACTCACCATCTCCTGCAATGAGAATAGTTGTGTCGATGCCCGGCAGAAAGTTGTTCCACTGTCCGGCCATCTCTTCAGGTAGTGTGCGATATATGAAGTTATCAGACATAAAAGTTTGGGTAAATCGGCTATGAAACTAATAAAAAGATAGATATATTTAAGTTAAAAGTCAAATAAAGTTTAGCAAAAGATAAGCAAGTATTTCCATTCAGTTTTAATTAAGCATGTAAAAAACAACTTAATATATTATAAAACAATGATATAAAGTATCTAAGTTTGTTTCCTATTACTTATGAAAATAGCATAATTTAACTGAAAATTAAGTAAAAAGAAAACAGTTATGAGATATCTGGATAAACTATTAGAGTTACTTGCCGACTGGTTTATGGACTATTTCCTCGATCCTGCTTATGTGGTAGAGACTACGGACGGCAGGTTCAAAACTGTTTCGATGTCACATAGGGTTACAAAGACTGATGTTTTAGTTATTAAACCACGAAATGACGTGCAACCTATTGAAACCAACTCATCAGTCGTAGCGGTAGCTAAAGATAGCTCTTTGGGGTTTGCAGGTTTAAAGCGAATGGGGAGTTTAACTGATGTACTATTTAGCCACCTTAATCTCAAAAAGGTAGCGCGAATAGCAGTAGTGCAGACTCTCTCATTTTTTGTAGAGCTAACTACTGTTTGGAAATGGTACGATAAATTGTGGCTTGAGATTGATCCTGATGGATAATTGATATCTTTTTTTTATCTTCGGAAAAAAAAAGATGAAACGAATTTTCATACTGTTCTTGTTAACTGTTTTTATCATACCGGCTTATACCGCTAACATTAAAAAACTATCTTCTGAAGCTCAGATATCACTCATAACGTGCTCTTCTGGCGATGAGCTATACTCAATATTCGGACATAGTGCCATAAGGGTTGTTGATGATTCGATGCATATTAATGAGGTTTATAACTATGGTACATTTGATTTTCACACTCCCAATTTTTATGGGAAGTTTGCCAATGGCGAACTGGACTATATGCTTTCGGCCTACAATTTCAAATATTTCCTGCCATCCTATTTCAGGGATAACCGGAGTGTTTCGGAGCAGATGCTTAACCTCACTAAGGCTGAGAAACAGAGACTTTTTGATGCATTGGAGGTGAACAGACAGCCTGAGAATAAATTCTACCGTTACGACTTCTTCTTTGATAACTGTGCAACACGCATACGGGATATCATTTTCAATTCGCTTGATGGTGAGATTTTATATACAAAAAGCGACACCCTTGATATGACATTCAGAGATATGATTCATCTCTATCTCAATAAGCAACCGTGGATTCGAGAGGGTATCGATGTGCTGCTGGGTAGCAAGATTGATGCAAAAATTACGCAATATGAGAGTATGTTTCTACCCGACTACCTTAAAGACTATTTTGTAAATACAGAAGTTAAACGCGATAGCACCACCCAACCACTGATATTAAGTGATACAGACCTGCTGAAGTTTGAGGATAGTGAGATTGCGTCGTCTGTTTCACCCGAGCAGTATGGTTGGATGCTTTTTATTTTACTTCTGCTGCTGCATCTGTATGAGATACGGACAAAAAAACGGTTTCTTATTATTGACCGGCTATTGCTATTAACAACCGGACTACTGGGAGTGATTGTCTTCTATCTATGGACCTTTTCGGAGCTTACAGCTACAGGGGCAAACTATAATATACTGTGGGCAATACCCACAAACCTGATTCTCCTGTTTAAACTAAAACAGTTAAACCGAAAGGGATTTTTCAGAACGTTGGGTATAATAACCTGGGTATCACTCTTGATAGTACTTTTAGTGTGGAAGTTTCTTCCGCAACAACTTCCTCCGGCAGCATTTCCTCTGTCACTAATTATCTTCATCCGACTGAGGCGACTGGTTTTTACGAAGGAAATTAGTAAATAAGTTATAAAAGTTTTATTTTTGCGGCATTCAAAACAGTTTGAATGATACTGAAGATATTTACAAAAACACTAATTATAGCCGCTCTTGGTGTCACAATTATTATTGGCAACTCCTTTGTAGCCCCTGAATCGGAGTCATTTGGAAACAATTTTACGGCATCGGAGAATTACCCTTCATCGTTTCACATCACAAATTTCTACTCTGAACATGCCGAGTTTAAGGCGATTGAGAAGCAGGTAGAGAGATTTATGAGTCGTGAGCAGATGGTTGGGGCATCTGTTGCTATTGCTAAAGATGGTAAGCTTGTCTACACCAAGGGGTTTGGGTATGCCGACAAGGAGAATGAAGTACCCGTAGAGCCCTATTATCAATTTCGAATTGCAAGCGTCTCAAAGTTAGTTACGGCAGTTGGTATCTTTAAACTTATTGAGGATGATGAGCTGTCGCTCGACCAGCATGTTTTTGGTTCTGATGGTATCTTAAACGACTCTGTTTATCTTAACTACAGAGACAAGAAAGTAGAACAGATAACCGTACTTAATCTTCTGAATCACTCGGGTGGCTGGACTACCAGATGGGGTGACCCAATGTTTATGCCTACCGTAGTTGCCCATAAACTTCATAAAGAACTTCCCGTTAATCAGCAGGATATTATTGAGTTTGTACTCTCAAAACGACTACACTTTAAACCGGGAGGGATGTCGTACTACTCCAATTTCGGCTTTATGGTGCTGGGTGAGATAATAAGCAAGGTTAGCGGAATGCCTTACGAAGAGTATATTCAGACACATGTTTTATATCCACAGGGAATCTTTGACATGAAAATTGGTGGAAGCTACCAGAAAGACCGCAACGAATATGAAGTTAAATATTACGAGCCGGAAGTAACCTACAATGTGGAGGACTACTCCGGGTCAGGCGAGATGGTGCTGCGCTCGTATGGTGGTAATGACATGAAAACACTGGGTGCTGCCGGTGGTTGGGTAGCATCATCAACCGACCTGCTTAAACTGCTGCTTGCGGTAGACGAGATGCCATCGATTAAAGATGTATTGACCAAAGAGTCGATTGAAAAGATGATAACGCCCGTATCTCCGGGAATGAGTACGTTGGGATGGAGAAGGGTTAATGAGCATGGTTGGTTCAGAACCGGAACACTTGCCGGCACATCAGCTCTGATGGTTCGCAAGAAAGATGGATTGGCTTACGTCGTACTATTCAATACCGGAAACTGGAAAGGGTCGCGGCTAGCAAACGACATATTCAGAATGATGGAGCGAGGAATCAAGGGCGTAGATGAGTGGCCTCAATACGACCTGTTTGAACTGGATAATGTGTGGGCTTCCAAGAAACACCGACCTCAGGTTATCTTCTAATGACTACAACATAAAAAGGGATATAAGGACTTTTATGGAGGATTCTAAAGTTTGCCTACTTTAATCCTATTTTTCCGTTTGTCTTAGAATTGATATTATGATAAATAAATTATTGAAACTTGAGAAACCAACAGAATACCGCATAAACAAAAAAGGTTGCCCCTCTCGGAACAACCTTAAAAAAACTATAAATGAATCTACTTACTTAAACCTTCAATTTTAGCTTTAATCTCATTGTACTTATCCATTTTATCGAAACGGTAATAGAGACCTTTCAGACCCTCCAAAACATTCGAATCATCAGGCTGTAACTCTAAAGCTCTCTCCATAAATGGTAATGCCTTTCCCCAATACTTCTCAGCATCTTTTTTAGTCTTTTCAAACTCTTTGTAATCCGACATCTCATTAGCCTTGTTTTGTATCTCTACACCCTTATTATAATATATGACACCAATATTATATAAGGCATTAAAAGACTTAGGGTCAATCTCAATGGCTTGCTGATAATTTTCAATTGCTTTATCTTTATCAAAAGACTCATACAAAACGCCACGAGCATAATAGAAAGAGGGATTTTCCGAATCCTTCTCAATTGCTGTATTTAGATAATTCAGTGCTGCGTCATTCTGTTTTGTAGTGAGATAATACTTAATTAAAGCTGTAAGAATCCTGTCATCATCAGGATATTTTGTAAATCCTTTTTGAAGATTCTCTTCCATTTTAATTGAATCACCAATGGAGTCATACACCTGATGTAACAGAAGTACTGCATCGCCCTCACCATAATTAAGGTCAATAGTTTTGACAAAATACTTTTCAGCATCTTCCCAATTCTTTAGATTGTAAGCAGCCAAAGCACAATTATAAACAACTGTAGTGTCAACAGTCATTTCACTCTCAGGAACACCTTCCAATTTGGCAATCTCACCATTCATATCCAGTACTGCCTCAAACGCTTTAAATGCCTTTGCAAAATCCTCTTTGTTAAAGCCTTCTATAGCAGTATTTGTTAATTCAGAATTGAAAAATGTTAAAGCAAAAAGAATATCTTTTTTATATTTCCCTTTTTGCTTACCTTTTTCATTTCCTTTAGCATCAAGCTCTATAGCTTTCTTGTAGAACTCATAAGCCTTCAATACACCCTTATCATCTTTACCATTCTTCGCAAGCTCGGTATAAACTTTGGCCGCTACAATGTAGGTCTTTGGCCAGACATTAGACTTCTCATTTTCTAACGCAGCATCAATAGCTTTTTTAGCAGACTCTAAATCATTAGTTGTCAAATAACTATCCGCAGCAGTAACTTTTCCTTTTTGTGCATGTACTGCTGAAATAGTAAAAACAAAAATTAAATAAAGAACAAATCGTTTCATTTCAAATAGTTTTAGTAAATAGTTTGCTGTAAATATAATTAATTTATTATTATTCATTTGTATCTTGAGATGAATTATCTCCCTCAATAACTTCATTATCATTATCCTCATTATCCAAACTCTCTGATGAAGCTACTTTTGTGATTGATGCTATCTCATCATTTTTTCGTGAGAGGTTTATCAAACGAACTCCCATTGTAGCTCTTCCTAAAATACTTATCTTGCTTACTGCTAACCTGATAGCTATTCCTGATTTATTGATAATCATTAAATCATGCTCATCAGTAACATTTTTAATTGCAGTGAGACTACCGGTTTTTTCAGATATCCGCATTGTTTTTACTCCTTTGCCCCCACGGTTTGTCACCCTGTAATCCTCCAGTCTGGAACGTTTTCCATACCCTTTCTCTGATACAACAAGTATATTTTCCTCCGGATTAAGTACACATATCATGCCAATAACTTCGTCACCTTCTGCTGAGAGAGATATTCCGCGTACTCCGGCACCTGTACGACCGATACTACGCACCAGCTTTTCATTGAATCGAATCGCCCTTCCCGACTTAGTAGCCATAAGTACTTCGGCATTACCATCGGTTAGTCTGGCTTGCAACAACTCATCACCCTCTTTAATGGTAATAGCATTTACACCATTCACTCGCGGACGAGAGTAATCTTTAAGTGATGATTTCTTAATAACGCCCTTTTTAGTTCCCATAATAATATAGTGACTATTAAGGTACTCCTCGTCATTAAGTTTCTTCACCCTTATAAACGCCTTCACCTTATCATCCCGATCGATATTTAGCATATTCTGGATAGCACGTCCCTTGGTATTCTTCGCACCTTCAGGAATTTCATACACCTTAAGCCAGAAACAACGCCCTTTTTGAGTGAAGAACATCATTGTGTTGTGCATCGAAGCAGGATAGATATATTCGATGAAGTCGTTATCGCGGGTTGTTGAGCCTTTTGCTCCTACACCTCCCCTACCCTGTGTGCGAAATTCTGCCAAAGGCGTACGTTTAATATAGCCCATGTGAGATATTGTAATTATCATCTCATCATCAGCATAGAAATCTTCAGGATTGAACTCTTCAGAGCTGTATACTATATCTGTACGTCTGTCATCACCATATTTATTGTCTATCTCAACCAGCTCCTCTTTTATAATATCCATCCTCAACTCAACCTTACTAAGTATATCTTTCAGATGAGTGATTGTTTTAACCAGCTCATCATATTCAGCCCTTAACTTATCCTGTTCCAGACCGGTAAGCTGACGAAGTCTCATCTCAACAATGGCACGCGATTGAATATCGGTAAGTTCAAATCTCTTTATCAGATTCTCACGCGCTTCATCCGGCGTTTGAGCAGCTCTGATTATTTTTATCACCTCGTCAATATTATCACTTGCAATTATCAATCCTTCAAGGATATGTGCACGTTTTTCAGCCTGATCAAGTTCATACTGAGTTCGCCTGATAACAACATCATGCCTGTGCTCAATAAAGTAGTGGATAAGCTCTTTCAGGTTGAGCATTTTAGGCCGGCCATTAACCAGCGCAATATTATTTACACTAAATGAAGTTTGCAGTGATGTATATTTGTACAGGTGGTTAAGAACAACATTAGCAATTGCATCCCTCTTAAGGTCAATCACAATGCGCATTCCTTGACGATCCGACTCATCATTGACATTTGATATGCCATCAATCTTTTTATCGTTAACCAAATCGGCTATCTTAATTATGAGCTCAGCCTTATTAACAAGGTATGGAATTTCGGAGACAATAATCTTCTCTCTGCCGTGCGAGTCTGTCTCAATCTCAGTTCTGGCACGAACCATTACTCTGCCCCTACCCGTTTTAAATGCGTCAATCACTCCCTGATAGCCGTATATAATACCGCCCGTAGGGAAATCGGGAGCTTTAATAAACTCCATCAACCCTTCAATCTCAATATCCGGATTATCTATTTGGGTTATTGTAGCTTTAATAACTTCACGCAGGTTATGAGGAGGCATGTTTGTTGCCATACCCACAGCAATTCCTGATGCACCATTTATTAATAGGTTAGGAATACGTGTTGGCATAACAATTGGCTCCTGCAACGAATCATCGAAGTTAAGTTGAAAATCAACAGTATTCTTATCAATATCTTTAAGTATCTCTTCAGCCAGTTTACCCAGACGAGCCTCTGTATAACGCATCGCAGCCGGACTGTCGCCATCAACAGAACCAAAGTTTCCCTGCCCGTCGATAAGCGGGTAACGTAACGACCACTCCTGTGCCATACGAACCATTGCAAAATATACCGAAGAATCGCCATGAGGGTGATACTTACCTAACACCTCTCCAACTATCCTGGCAGATTTCTTATATGGTTTATTTGATGCCATACCCAATTCGCTCATTCCAAACAAAACCCGGCGATGAACAGGCTTTAAACCGTCACGAACATCCGGTAATGCTCTTGAGACAATTACTGACATAGAATAATCTATGTAAGCGGATTTCATCTCCTCTTCTATGTCAATTTTTATTATTCTTTCTCCTTCAGCCATTTATAATAAATATTTTAGTTTATTTAGTACATAAAAAAAGGCTCTTAAGCCATTTTTAAAAAACGCACTAATTTAGTCATAATCCCCCGAAACGAAAAGATTTTAGTTGCACAATTTATTAACAATTGTTTAAGATAGGTCATTTGGACTTTTTGTGCTATTTTTGAGCTATAAAATTAAAACTAAATATTTCGATTTTTTAAAACTATTTCATTCATTTTACCGTTAAAGGGTATAATAG
>JALVBA010000112.1 GCA_027010905.1 Marinilabiliaceae bacterium | reverse complement strand
ACTATATCGCATATGTTTAATCGTTTTTTCAAATAATCACTTACTAAATTTGTTGGCTGGTTTTACCAAAGCGTCGTTCTCTTTTTTGATAGTCGAGAAGAGCTTCATAAAAATCTTCCTTTCTGTAGTCAGGCCATAACACTTCGGAGAAATAAAGCTCTGAATAAGCTATTTGCCACAGCAGAAAGTTAGAAATACGTAACTCTCCACTTGTCCTAATCATCAGTTCAGGATCCGGCAAATTATATGTTGTTAAATATGTATTAAATACCTCATCTGTAATCTCATTTGTTTTAGTTTTTCCGTTCTGAATATCAACTGCAATTTTCTTTGTTGCCTCTACTATCTCCCATCTCGAGCTGTAGCTAAGTGCCAACGTCAGGGTGAGACCTGTATTTTCACTTGTTGCCTTTTCTGAATCTTCCAGTTTCTTAAGAACATTTTTAGGAAGACACTCCTTACAGCCAATTGTATTGAGCTTCACATTATTTTTAAGTAATGTTTTTGTTTCGGAGCTTATTGTTGAAACCAAGAGAGACATTAAAGCATTCACCTCCCGCTGGGGGCGTCTCCAGTTTTCAGTTGAAAAGGCGTACAGAGTGAGATATCCCAATCCCAATTCGGCAGCAGCCTCGGTTATCTCTCGAACAGCTGTAACACCATGCTGATGTCCAAAAATTCTTGAATTTCCTTTTTTCTGAGCCCACCGACCATTACCGTCCATGATAACGGCAACATGCCTTGGCAACTTATCTAATATCAGTTGATCCTTTATAGACCCCATTTTTCAACTGTTTCAACAATTATTCTTTATATCCACCTATACACTTACTACTCCTTTTAATGAAGCTGAAAGTTACATAAACATTAACAATGGAATACCAATCGTTATTATGCGTTTTGGCATTTCCATAAATAGCACTAACATCATCCGGCACCATATTACCCTCAATATCGTCAGCAAACAACTTTCTAAAACTCCACTCAGCTCCAATCTTCACCCACTTGTTCATCTTATATTTCACTCCGGCACCAAAGGGCAAAGATAGAACAAAAACCGACTTATGCCCCTGTTCTTCTGCTCTTTTATACAGAAGAGTACCGACTCCAAAAGTCAGATATGGAGAGAATACTGTTGTTGGAATATACTTATGATCGTACGAAAACATATTAATCTCACCCATCACTGCTATATCTCCAATACTTCGGTTAAAAGAGTATCTTTCGGGTACTCCCGGTAAAATTCCGTTTGCAGAATTATAAGATCCACTCAGGCCGGCATAAATAGCCGTTCCTCTTACTGCAAGCCTGTCGTTAAACACATACCTTACCAATCCTCCAATTGCAAGGTGATTATCCACAAACGGAGTGGAAGGATTCAGATCTCCAAAATAGTAAGATGCTCCCACTAATGGTCCAGCCTCCAACCTATCCTGAGCATTACCTGTTTTCTCTGATAAAACCAGAAAAAACAACAAGAGACTCACATAAAACAAAAACCTCAACCGTTGTATAATATTTTTATTTCCGGAGTCTTTCAATCCCTGTACTTCTATTTTTTTTTCAATCGCCACAAATGTAACATTTAATATTAAAACTAAAAGTTTAAACTTTATTAAAATAATAACATTGGGAATGAAAAAATATTGTTTAACTATTGAAAATAGTACCTCTCAATTTCTTTTATCAACACCCCACATCAATTTGTTTCGCAGAGTTGCATAAAAAGATTGATCGGTAAGTTCAACAATATTGATTTGAAAACCCGCTTTTTTAACGTGTATCACAACATTTTCGTCAAAGACCTGACTACGTGAGTCTAGTGATGCCAGATACTTTCCGGCGCGAGTCTCTATTTTAAGTGTAACATCCAAATTGTTTGGCACAACCATTGGCCGTACAGTAAGGTTATGTGGGGCAATTGGAGCTATAATGAAGCTACTGGTTTCGGGGTGGAGGATGGGTCCACCAACACTCAACGAATATGCTGTCGACCCCGTTGATGTAGATATAATAAGTCCGTCGGCCCAATACGAATTTACATAAATATCATTCAGATATGTGTGAATTGTAATCATTGATGAACTGTCTATCTTTGTAATAGCCAGCTCGTTCAAGGCAAAATCAAGAGCTCCAAACTCACCATCACCGGTATATGCTTTCAACAGATTAAGTTTCCGTATTTTATACCTCCCTGCGATAATCTCATTCAGTGCGTTCTCTATCTCCTCTTTGGAAATATCAGCTAAAAAGCCTAGCCTACCACTGTTTATCCCAACAATCGGAATACCTGAATCTTTCACAAAAGTTACTGTCTCAAGAAAAGTACCATCACCCCCAATACTAAATACAAAGTCTACCCCTTTCAGCCCATCAGAATCGATAAAAAACTCAGCAAATTCAGGTTTAATATTTATCCTTTTCAGAAACTTATAAAACGGTTTGTAAATTACTATCTGAATATCATTTGCCTTAAAAAACTGAAAAATCCTAAGGCACGAATCATTAAAAACTTCTCCAAATTGCTTTCCAAAAACTGCTACTTTCATCAACTTATTTTTATTTTATCCTCTGAAAACGATCTGTTTTCAGTTTTAATTGTTTAAATCTATTTAGCTTTTTTAACCTTTCAGGCCGTAAATGAGCTTACGTTTTAAACCTTTACTCTCTACCCCGTCTCTCATGTATCAAGATATCTCATAAGTGCATCATAATTTTCACGAGCTTTAATATCATTAGCGCCCTCGCCCACATAGGTTGTCTTAACCTGATACCCATACCTGTCAAATGCACTCAAAACAGGCCGGATATCACTCCTGTTTAGTTTTATGGTAACATTAAGCCTGTCGCCATGCTCCTGTTGCGTCAGGTAAAAACTCAAAGCTTTTGCCTCGGCATCCTCAATTATCCGAGCAATCTCAGGAAGGCTGTAATCCTTCTCCTTAATCTCCAGTTCAAGAATACCTCCCGGGGTATGTGCTGCTATCAGGTCGACAAACCGGTGAAGAAGGTCACTTTGAGTAATAACTCCCATAAACTCTTTGTTATCGTCCAAAACGGGAATAACAGTCAACTGTAATCTTGAAGCAATCTCAATAACATCGTAGATATGCTGAGAGTAGTATACGTAAGGCTTAAACAACGACAGCTCATGCGAACCCAATGGCTCATCTGCCATGTTTAAGTCATAGATGTCAGTATCAGAAATTAATCCTAGAAAATCGGTATTATTAACGATGGGCAGATGCGACACCCTGAACACCTCCATCCAATTAAGAGCATCCATTCCTGAATCTGAAGTCTTCAGAGCAGGTATTACATCCGACAATAAATCTTTAGCTAACATTAGTATCTTTCAATAAATACTTAGTAAATTTGCAAATTATCAGACAATAAATATAGAACAATATATATATCCAACAAAGATTTTCGGAAAACAAAAAACATTGAACATGACTAAACTCAGCGTTAACATAAATAAGATAGCCACATTAAGAAACTCCAGAGGGGGCAATATTCCTGATGTGCTGAAAGTTGCAATTGACATACAGAACTTTGGTGCCGATGGAATTACTGTTCATCCCCGACCCGATGAGCGTCATATAAGATATTCGGATGTTAGAGAATTGCAAGCAATAATCAAAACAGAGTTTAATATAGAGGGTTATCCGTCAAAAGAGTTTCTGAAATTAGTTAAGCAGGTAAAGCCTCATCAGGTTACGCTGGTACCTGACCCTCCCGAAGCCCTTACCTCTAATGCCGGTTGGGATACCGTAAAGAACAAAACTTTTTTACAAGATATTATTGCTGAACTCAAAGAGGAGGGTATCAGAACATCCATTTTTGTAGATACCAATCCTGATAATATAATCAATGCCTCGGATACCAATACCGACAGGATTGAACTCTACACCGAACCTTATGCTCTGATGTACAACACAAACAGACAGAAAGCTATCGACCCGTTTGTTGAAGCAGCAACTCTTGCTAACAAGGCCGGGTTAAAAATTAATGCAGGGCACGACCTGAATCTGGAGAATCTAAAATTTTTTAGCCAGCACATTCCTTTCTTAGCAGAGGTATCAATTGGTCATGCTTTAATTAGCGAAGCACTCTACTACGGACTTGAAAAAACTATTGCTCTTTACAAAAATCTACTAGCAAAATAGGTAATAAAATATAGAAAAGGAGGGGTATCGATAGGCCATCCTCTCTTTTAAAAATTCATAAAACCACACCGTAAACACAACCATTTTGGAGCTTTTTTACAGGAAAAAGGGAGAAGCGGGTGAACCGTTAATAATACTACATGGGCTATACGGCTCGGGTGATAACTGGATGTCGATAGCTCAGGGATTTTCAAACAGATACACTGTTTACCTTGTCGACCAGCGTAACCATGGCAGATCACCCCATTCGGATGAGATGGATTATAACCTTCTTGCTGATGACCTCCTTCACTTCCTGGATAAGCACAAAATAGAGAAGACAAATATCATTGGCCACTCAATGGGTGGTAAAACTGCAATGTGGTTTGGATTCAAGTATCCTGAGAGAATTAACAGACTTGTTATTGTTGACATCGCCCCCAAAACCTATGAGATGACGGCCGCAAATGTTAAAGTACATAGGATGATTATTTCAGCCTTGAAATCAACGAAGCCGGAAACAGCCATTAGCAGAAAAGAGATAGAGGAGAGGCTTAACAGTCGGATTCCCAATCCTCAACTCAGCAGGTTTCTGCTGAAAAATATTGAGCGAAGCAATGATGGCATCTATCGTTGGCGGTTAAACATAAACAGTATTGACAAAAACCTCGGAAATATTATGGATGGCTTTTCGGGGCTGGACTCACCGGTTATTGTTCCCACTCTGTTTGTTAAGGGGGAGTTGTCAAACTACATCAGGAGTAAGGATAGTACCGCAATAGAAACTCTTTTCCCAAATTCAAAAATCATCACAATACCCGAAGCCGGCCACTGGTTGCATGCTCAACAACCTGAGATTTTCATAAATATTGCTTCTGAGTTTTTAATGTAAAGATATATGATGTAGGGACATACGATGTGGGATGTAGTATGTGTATGCTGAACGATAGTGAAGTTTCACCTATGCGGGATGGGGATATATGGTGTGAGATGTACGGATGGAGGATGTGGAGTTTTTTCGGCCTCTTTCCTCTTGGGCTTGGAGTGTGCTTGAAGATTTAGGGAGATTGGGAAGCTCCGAAGGCATGAGGAGATCACCCAATCGAACTTAATCTTCAAGCATACGGAAAGTGCAAGAGGAAATAAGCCTTGATTTTTTTTGTTACTTTTTTGCATCAAGGCAAAAAAGTAATGCCGAATTATTGCTCCTCCAAAATAAGGGCATAATGGCTAAACATCAGGGAACTTCTAATTATTGATTTGACATAACACTGTGAATTTTAGACATTTAATTAAGCTGAATATCTATAGCTATTCATTACACAAACCCCTCATCTCACACACTCACCACTTTATCCTCTTCGATTAGTGGCTCACCTTTAAATCGTAAAAAAAGCTGAGTAGTGGCTAACACATCCTTTTCGCAATATCGTGCTATTCGTTCAACATCATTCTCCTCGTAGTACACTCCTGCCACCTCACTGCCATCAATATCATCCTTTGGGGAAGGAATATTAAAGATATTAGTTAAAAGGTTTAGAGAGGTATAGTGTTTGTAATCACCAAATTTCCACAGCTCAAGGGTGTCGATAAAGTTCACCTCCCAGGGTTTCTTCCCTGCAATATTGAGACTCGCCGGAAGGGTTATTCCATTAATCAGCATACGGCGGGCGATGTATGGGATGTCAAACTCTTTAATATTATGACCACACAAAAACTTTCGGCTATTCTTATTCAACATAGCAGCAAAGTCATTCAATAAGACTTTCTCATCATGCCCTGCATACGACTTCTCCCTTAAAATTCGCTCACTGCCATTCACCGTAATAAAACCAACAGAGATGCAAACAATCTTCCCAAACTCAGCATAAATACCGGCTCGTTGATAAACATCAGCAGGACTCTCCTCCTCATTTCTGAAATATTCCGACTTCTTATCCCACAGCCCTTGCAATGACTCGGACACATCGTCAAAACTCTTCTCCTGAGGTACTGTTTCGATATCAAGAAACAGAATATTGTCAATTTTGTATTGGTCTAACATGGCTATTAATTTATAAAGTTATTTCAATGTTCTATTTTTGTCTTCTCAAAGTTACATCAAAAAATAAAATAAAAACTGTAGTTATGATAAAACATGTAGTGATATTTAAGTTCAAGCCATTTTTGAATGATGAAGAGAAATTGGAAAAAGAGCAGGAGATTAAAGTAGCCTTGTTGGCACTGAAAGAGAAGATTGAAGTTTTACGTTCAATTGAGGTGGGTATTAACATCAATCCTAACGAGGAGTATGACCTGATACTCACAACAACTTTCGATAAATTTGAAGATATTGAAGTCTATGCGAAACACCCTGCCCACCTTGAAGTAGTTGCACTAATAAAGCCGCTAAAAGCAGGTAGGGCTTGTGTTGATTATATGATATAAAAGCCCCCTCTAACTCCCCATAAGGGGGAGAATTTATTGCAGATAAGTTCCTCCACTTAGGAGAGGTCAGGAGGAGCTACAGGTCATCATCAGAGTAGTATGCCAGAGGAAGCATCCTGAGATTGTACTGTGAAGCCATTACTTCGCCATAAGCTCCGGCACTACGTATTGCAATCAGGTCGCCACGCTTGGTGTGCGGTAGTTTTACCGCTTTACCAAAACTGTCGGACGATTCACAGATTGGCCCCACAACATCATATTTCTCCGTGGGCATGTCCGACGTAAGATTCTCAACCTTATGGTAAGCCTGATAGAGAGCGGGACGGATAAGATCACTCATTCCGGCATCAATAATTGCAAACTTAGTGTTTACACCCTCTTTTACGTAGAGTACTTTTGAGATGAGTGTACCACACTGAGCAACCATCGAGCGCCCTAGCTCAAAATGCAACTCCTGCTTTGGATTAAGCTCAAGTATCTCATCAAACAGACCAAAAAATACTTTGAAATCGGGTATTGGGTTACCATTGGGATTCTCATAATCAATGCCAAGTCCACCACCAACATTAATTATCCGCGGAAACAGGCGCTTTGAGACAAACCACTTTTGTAGCTCATTAACTCTTAAGCAAAGGTTTCGGAATGATTTTAGATCGGTTATTTGTGAGCCTATATGAAAATGCAATCCATAAAAACGTACATTCTTCAGCTTTGCCAACACATTAATAACCTTATCCAAATCCCACTGGTTAATTCCAAACTTGTTCTCCTCCAGTCCGGTTGTAATGTAGTGATGGGTATTTGCATTTACATTGGGATTTATCCTCAATGCTATATTCACCATTTTATTTTTCTTCCCGGCCAACTCATCAATAATCTCCAGCTCCGGAATCGACTCAACATTGAAGGACTCAATATCCGCATCAATACCAAAATTTATCTCCCAGTCGGCTTTACCCACACCGGCAAAAACCACCTTGTGATTATCAAACCTCTTTTCAAGAGCTTTTCGAACTTCATATCCACTCACACAATCGGCACCAAAACCATAATCCCTGATAACATTCAGTATCCGGTCATTTGCATTAGCTTTAAAAGCGTAGTGTACTTTATAATTATATCTGCCTGCCTCCTCTTTTACAACCTCAAGAGTGTTACGCAACAACTTAAGGTCGTAGTAGTAAAAAGGGGTATCTATTCTTCCGAGTTTATTTATAACTTTCTTATCAAACATCCTCACCAATTATTAAAAGAGTTTTTTACTAAGTGAATTTAGTGCAGATTTTTTGTCTTTGGCATTTATCAGCAACGACACATTGTAGTTACTGCCGCCGTACGAAATCATACGTAGAGGAATGTGGCTAACTGCTTCGATTATTTTATTTGCATAGCCATTATTCTCTGCTACCAGATCGCCCACCACACATACTATTACCTGATTCTCATCAACAACAACTGTCCCATATCTTTTAAGATCAAGGACAATATCCTTCAGGTGTTTATTATTATCGATAGTAACAGAAACACCAACCTCAGATGTTGTAATCATATCGATGGGTGTTTTGTAGCTTTCAAAAATTTCAAATACTTTCCGCAGGAAACCGTAAGCTAAAAACATTCGCCCCGACTTAATTTTTATTGCTGTAATGTTATCCTTTGCTGCAACAGCCGTAATACGATTCTTTTTTTGCTTTCCCGAAATTAATGTACCCGGGGCATCAGGCTTCATTGTGTTGAGCAGACGAACAGGAATAGCTGCCAGCTTGGCAGGCAGGACACTTGTAGGGTGTAAAATCTTTGCACCAAAATAGGCTAACTCGGCAGCTTCGTCATACGACAGGTCAGAGATTGATTGAGTTCCCTCTACAAATCGCGGGTCGTTATTGTGCATTCCGTCAATATCTGTCCAAATCTGTATCTCTGCTGCATCAGTAGCAACGCCAATTAACGATGCAGAGTAATCACTTCCTCCACGTTGCAAATTATCAATCTCACCAAATGCATTTCTACAAATATATCCCTGAGTAATAAGTATCTCTTCACTGCTGTGCTCGTTCAGTAATTTATTTAGATTCTCCTTTATATAATTTGAATCCGGTTCGTTATCACTGTTTATTCGCATAAAGTCAAGTGCAGCAATCAGGGCTGCTCTTTGCCCCTGCTCCTTCATGTAGAAATGAAAAAGTGCAGTTGTAAGGAGCTCTCCCTGTGCCAGGATTGTCTTCTCCTCAAAAACTGTAAACAGATCCACAGTGAATGACCTGATAGAGTTCATGTGTGATTTCACCAACTCCTTGCTCCTCTTTTTGTACTCTTCAGTTGAGAAGAGTTCGTCAACAGTATTCAGATACCTCTTCTCACAAATATCGATTATCTCGTTTGCCTCTACGTTTTTCTTCTCAGATAAAAAACCTGCTATCTGCTCCAGGCGGTTTGTTGTACCCGCCATAGCTGACAACACAACAATTTTTCGCTGACCGTCAGAAACCAGTTTTGCAACCTCTTTTATTCTGTCGGCAAACCCCACTGAGGTTCCACCAAACTTTAATACTATCATTAGCTGTAATTCAATATTTTTTCCAAATGCAAATTTAATAATTTAATGGGAAGTTTTACTATTCAATTAATTTTTTTGTTGGATATCTAATCTTTTGTTAATTTTTTAACATATATATATATCAATAGCCCTCTCCTCCTCCATGTGGGTGAGACTGGGAGGGGAATACCATCATAGATAATTCAAATTATATAGTATCCGCAAGAAAACTCATTGTTTGCCTTCGCTTACCCCTTTAATTCCCCAAAGGGGTAAATCTAACGCGCATCGTGTGAAGGGCTTCCCCTTCAGAGCCTGCATGCTGCAGGCAGGAAATGAGGGGTGCGAGTAGGAATTTCAATAAATTTATCCGTTTTCTTGCCGGCACTAAATAGGCAACTATTTTTTTTATGGCCGGATTATTTAGATATAACCACTATGTTTGACATAGAGCCAATAAGACAAGGCTTTTTACAAGTGAACCTCCAAAACTTTGGCTTTAACTGATGGCTTTAAACGAATTGTTCGTAATTCTGCCGGAACTAAAACAGTTTCACCCTTCGTTACTTTCAGACACTCTCCTTCGCCATAGCATATCTCAAACCCTCCATCAATACACATATATATAAGGAAAGAGTCGAACTGATAATAATCCTTTTCAATTATCTGGTCGAACTCAAGCAGATTTGTTTTGAAGTAGTCACACGAAACAACGTTTGCTGTTTTATTTAACTCATGTTTATACTCAGTACGAAGATTATCGTAGTATTTATATTCGATAGCGTTAAGTGCTTGTTCAGTGTGAAGCTCGCGTGTTTTACCAAAATCATCTTTTCTGTCAAAATCGTAAATGCGATACGTTACATCTGATGTTTGCTGAATCTCTGCCAACACTATCCCCTTCCCTATGGCATGAACCCTGCCGGCAGGAATATAGAAAACATCCCCGGGTTTTACTTCATGGCTCATCAAAATATCTTCGAGCCTATTCTCATTCAAATATTTCAGATACTCCTCTTTTGTAACACTCTTCGAAAATCCGGAAATTAGCGATGCTCCTTCATCAGCCTGAATAACATACCACATCTCAGTTTTTCCGTTTGAGCCATGCCTCTCCTCTGCCAGCTTATCATCCGGGTGAACCTGAATTGACAACACATCATTAGCATCGATAAATTTAATCAAAAGAGGAAACTCATTCCCAAACTTGTCAAAAACTTTATCACCCACCAAGTCATACATGTACACCTCCAACACTTCGTTAAGAGTGTTGCCTTTCAAAAAGCCATTAGTTACGACCGAGATATCACCATCTACTCCCGATATCTCCCAACTCTCACCTGCATTTGGCAGTGGTGAAAAATCTTTATATAAAATTGTCTTTAGTTTATCTCCTCCCCATATTTTATCCTTCAATATAGGGGCAAATTTTAGTGGATAGAGTGAACTGCTCATCTGATTACTATTTCTATTAAATAT
>JALVBA010000111.1 GCA_027010905.1 Marinilabiliaceae bacterium | reverse complement strand
TATCTATACACTGATGCAATATTATAAACAGATAAACAAGTAATCATATAAATTTACACCAAAATTGATAACATAGTTTAGTACCCATTAAAATGGTAGTAGAACCTTAAATATAGAACCACCCTGAGATATCACTTTTAATAATCAGAGTGTTTCCCTATCGGAAAATACAATCAAAAAAGGCCATAATAAAGATTTTCATCAAGTTTTTAACTTAAATGCATTTTCTCTCTTCGCATGGAGTAGTACATTATAACCATTGCAAAGGAGAGCGATACTATCCCAATCCAAAATACAGTGGCAAAGTTAAACATCTCTAAAACAAAAACTCCAACAAGAGGTGAAAAGACGGCACGCATACCGCTCAGACTTAAGTGTATCGATTGGTAATTACTCACCTCATCATTCTTACAGAAGTATGCCGAGCCAATATACCATAGCAACCCCATGGTAGCGGTAAACAGCCCGTAAAAGATGTAGGAGACTATCAGACTGTAGTATATTTTGATACCAAAGAAGATAAAGTGTTGTCCGAAAAATTCGGTCATCTCCATAAAAAAAAGATAGAGAAGCATAAACCCAAAAGTGAAGATTGCGAATTTTCGCGGGTCAATCTTACCAATAAGCTTTCCGAAAAAAGGTAACAACAATATCGCCAGAGTGTTGTATGAATTCTTATAAAAAGCCACACTCGAATAGTTAAGATGAAGTACCTTATCAAAAAATATTGTAATTACCGCTGCCGTCGCCATCCATGCCATACCATAAAACATAAACGACAGTTCAAAATCGCGATAGGGTCTGTTTCCCTTCAGTATGTTTATCATCTTTATTGCAGAGTCCCACACTGCTGTAAAAAAACGCTTGTGAGCTACACTGTCGATTCTTACACGGTAGTTGATTTTGGTAAGAATGAAGATGGAGAATATTCCTAAAACAGCAACCAACGGATATATGTATCGATAGGCTGAATTATCGAAATCGAGCAGCAGACCAAAAAGAAAGGTTGCAACCATCATCATCACTTTATTTACGGTGGAAGCATAGCTGTAAAGCTTACCAAAATCACTGTGTGGATAGGAGTTTTTCAGCAGGTGGTTAATTGCAGGAAATAGTATGGGGTTAGCAAAGTAGTAGAGCATTATAATTGCCAGAAAAGCCAACTGATAAAAGTTGGAATGACTGGCATCCATGGCATTTTCGGGGAAGAGAAAAAGCAGGAATAGAGGTAACCGCGTAGCTATGGCAACAATACGGATAAGTCTCTTCTTGCTACGAGCCCGGTGTAATATCTCATTCAGCACCACAGAAAAAAGCAACACCATAACCATTGCCTGAAACAGAAATGCAATCTGATAATTTGTTCCCTTGAGACTCTTTATCAGGATAAATTCATTCAGAGCAAAGAGTCCTAGAATAAACCCATCAATAATGGAGTAGATTAGGTGGTAACGAAAACTTCTTTTCGCCTCAATAGGGATTTTAATATTCAGAAATTTCAGCATTACAACAATTGCAATAATCAATTTTTAATCGACTGCAAAAGTAGAATAATTTAATTATGAAACTAACAAATCTTTTATATCCCTGCTAATATCAAACGCCACACTAATTCTTAACTTCAAAAATCCTCAATCCATAAAATGATACAAGAATACCACCTCTCCATCGTAGGCCGGCTTTTTGTTCCCCTCAATCTCCAGTTTCACTCCGATAAAAGCTTTTGTAATACCCCTAAGATTAAGTACTTCATTTACCTTAGCAACCAAACGAACTCTGCTGTTAACAACCACCGCCTGATTGAACTTCAACTTCTCAATACCGTAGTTTACCTGTAGCTTTAGGTTCTGAACATCCACTATCTGCTCCCACAGAAACGGTAGCAAAGAAACAGTCAAGTAACCATGGGCAATGGT
Organism: Marinilabiliaceae bacterium; assembly: GCA_027010905.1. GTDB lineage: Bacteria > Bacteroidota > Bacteroidia > Bacteroidales > Marinilabiliaceae > JAADEM01. The sequence continues at coordinate 1,189 of JALVBA010000111.1, read as the reverse complement.
ATTCTCGAAAGGCGACTCCTTTTTGGCTCTCTCAACATCCACATGTATCCATTGGTAGTCGTTGGTGGCCTCAGCAAACAGATTAATCTGCTCCTGAGTTATCTCGTAGTAATCCGACACACCCAATACACCCCCCTTTAGTGCATTCAACTCATCAAAACTTTTTATAGTAACTTTTTCCATAGTTAGATTCTTTGTTATTGTATTTGGATGCTAAAATACAGAATTTTTCTATATTTTTGAAGAATAGACAAAACAATGGATGACAGAAAATATTAACAACATATTACCAATACAGCATAAAATCATAAATGTCAGAGGTGAACTTTTAGATCTTTCTCGCCCTGTGGTGATGGGAATTCTGAATATCACCCCCGACTCATTTTTCGATGGCGGCAAGTATGAAACGGAGAGAGAAATAGTCGAGCGATGCGAAAAGATTACTACTGAAGGAGCAGCAATTATTGACCTGGGGGCATACTCTTCACGCCCCGGTGCTGTCGACGTCACTGCTGATGATGAGTGGAGAAGGGTTGAAAATGCGTTGAAAATTGTACGAAAAAGCTTCCCTGATACCTATCTGTCGCTTGATACCTTTCGCTCTCAAATAGCAAAGCAGGCAGTAGAGGAGTTTGGTGTGGATATCATTAACGACATCTACGGAGGGGAGGCGGATAACATGATGTTTGAGACAGTGGGTAAGCTGAAAGTCCCTTACATTCTGATGCACATGCAGGGAACCCCGCAAACAATGCAGGCAAATCCACAATACAAAGATGTTGTGGCAGAGATATCTCTCTTCTTTTCCGAAAAGGTATATCAGCTACACTCCTACGGAGTTAATGATATTATTTTAGACCCCGGATTTGGATTTGGTAAGGCATTACAACATAATTATACTATATTAGCAAGGCTGAAGGAGTTTCAGCTTCACAACCTTCCGTTGTGCGTAGGTGTGTCACGTAAATCGATGATTCAGAAACTGCTTGACATCACAGCTGATGATAGCCTAAATGGCACAACGGTTACAAATACGATAGCATTAATGAATGGAGCCAACATTTTAAGAGTCCATGATGTTAAAGAAGCTGTAGAAAGTGTTAACTTAGTGTCTCAATTAACAGGTAAATAGATATAATTAATGGTTCTACTACCATTTTTGTGGAAAATATTAATTTAGCTAAATGAA
>JALVBA010000110.1 GCA_027010905.1 Marinilabiliaceae bacterium | reverse complement strand
GGTTATCTGTTTACATTCACTTTTTTCATCAATAATAATTATTGAAAGCTTTTCAATAACTTAATCTCTTCAGCCCAGATGGTGTCGTCAGGTGTCTCCAGAATGAGTGGGATACCATCAAATCTTGAATCAGCCATTATCCATTTAAAAACATCAATACCCATGAAACCCTGTCCAAGGCTGTGATGCCTGTCAACTCTGGTAGCCAACTCTTTTTTTGAGTCATTGATATGCATTCCCTTCAGGTAGTTGAACCCAACCAAATCGCCAAACAATTCAAACACCTCACCAAACCCCTGCTCAGTTGCAATATCATACCCTGATGTGTAGGTGTGACAAGTATCGATGCAAACACCAACACGTGATTTATCTTCAACCTTATCGATTATATGAGCCAGGTGCTCAAACTTGTATCCGAGATTACTACCCTGCCCTGCGGTATTTTCAATAACGGCTGTAACACCCGTTGTTTTGTCGAGTGCCCAATTAATTGATTCAGCAATTGTATCAAGGCATACCTCTTCACTAACTTTTTTCAGATGACTACCGGGGTGAAAATTCAATCTGTCAAGACCAAGCTGTTCACATCGTTGCAACTCATCAAGAAAAGCATCTCTTGACTTCTCCAAAGCCTCTTTTTCGGGATGTCCCAGATTTATCAGATAACTGTCGTGAGGTAAGATTTGCTGCGGTGAAAAACCAAACTTCTCACAGTTCGCCTTGAACTCATCAATATTTTTTGTGGTTAATGGTTTTGCCACCCACTGTCGTTGATTTTTGGTAAACAGTGCAAAGGCTGTTGCCCCGATATTTGCCGCATTTACCGGTGCATTCTCCACACCTCCCGATGCACTAACGTGCGCTCCTATGTATTTCATAAAGCCCCCTCCAACTCCCCCAAATGGGGGAGAGTGTATTTATTTGTTATTTATTCGATTGTAAAGATAGTATTCTAACATAAAGAAATCAATTTGTAAGAACACACGGCCATGTATTCCTATTTCTGTCATATTTTCATGCCATTTTGACAAGCAATAAAAATGGCACAATTTATGAATTAAGCCATTTGCGTATTTTATAAATAGATAAGATTTATGGAATTAATAAAAATAGACTCACTAAACAACCTCACAAAGCAGTCTGCTCAGGAAGAGCGGGCTTTTCTGCTTATATATAAATCGGGGCACGACCAAAGCAGTTGTGCACGGGAGAATATCGAGGCTGTAAAAACAGATACTGACATAAAAATATTCAGTGTGGATGTTAGCAGTGTGAGAGATGTGCATCCTCAATACAATGTAACATCCGTTCCTACGTTTATTGAGATTCATAAAGGCAGAGCTGCCAATACGTACAAAGGGTGTCACCAGCCGGGATTTTTTGAGAATATCTTCACACAAAGTACAGTAAGTACAACGGGTGATGACAAACCCGCACAAAAGCCGGTTATCGTTTACAGCACACCAACATGTTCGTGGTGCAGAACTATTAAGGACTATTTTCAGAAAAACAGCATCCGGTTTCGCGATATCGATGTAAGCCGCGACCAGAAAGCAGCCGAAGAGATGGTGAAACGCAGCGGACAACAAGGAGTTCCTCAAACGGTTATTGGCGGACAAGTTGTTATCGGATTTGACAAAGCAAGAATTGACCAATTATTAAATATAAATTAAAATAAAATAACGATGAAAGAGTTACAACCTATTAACCAGAATGTGCTACTCGAACTTAAAGAAGAGGCAACAGAACAAAAAACTGCTTCAGGAATAATTATCCCTGACAGTGCGGTTACTAAAGAGAAAACAGGAAAAGTTGTTGGTATCAGCAATATTGAGAATGTTGAGATTGCCGTTGGTGACGTTGTTCTTTACAAAGACTTCTCAGGTAATGAGGTAGAATTTGACGACAAAAAATACCTTCTGATTCAGTATGCTGACATCTTAGGTAAAGTAGTTGAGACTGAGGCTATCTAGCAACAGCATTTGCTTTGGCTTTGCTCAGCAAACTTTTTACGTATTACCGAAGGCTTCACTGCGAGTGAAGCCTTCGGTGTTTAGTTACGTCAATGATAATATAATAAACTACTTAATCATGTTTAAAATAAAACTCCATTTACTGCTTCTTATATCTATTGCCATATATTCGTGCGGTGCAGAAAATACGAAAATTAAAAGGGCAACTACTGATTATAATCTCAATATTAGGGAAGCATTAAGTCAGAAAGAGAAACAATTGAACTTATCCGACTTTGCCAAAAAGATTAAATACATACCTCTGGAAACAAATGAATCATGTTTACTTAAAAGGGTTACCTACATACAGATAAGTAAAAGATACCTATTTATCTCTGATGCTAGATCTCTGTATTAGTTTGACACAACCGGAAGATTTATAAGAGAGATAGGGAGTATAGGGAAAGGCCCAATGGAACATGGTAGAAGAATGAAATTTAAAGTTGACACATTGAGCAATGAGATTTATATTTATAGCTATCATCCCAGTAAGATGAATGTGTATGACATGGATACCGGGAATTTTAAAAGAAATCTTAAACTTAACTTTGAGGTTGCCAATTTCGAACTATTCCCAAAAGACAGGATCACTCTATTCACCACAGAGTATGGTTATAAAAAGTCAGCAGAAAAGATGCTGAATGAGGTTTACCTTACAGATATAGAGGGAAATGAAAAAGATTCCATAGTAAATTACAACAGGCTAAATAACCATAATAACATTGCCGGTTATACCTATTTATACTATGATGGTAAGCAGTTATGCTACATGGGAAACTTTAAAGACACACTGTTTCATCTGGATAGTAAATTTCAGAAGTCACCATACATCTCATTTAAACTGGGCAATAAAGTAAAATGGGAAGAGCTTAATCCCGTACAGGGAAATACGGATAAGTATTCTGACTTTGTAACAATAGGAAGGATGTTTGAAACAGAGGAGTACTTTTTCTTCACCATACGTGTGGGAATTGCTCATACAAATAAAATTAACCTATTAACCTGAGTTCGATATAAGCAACTTGTTAGAACATAGCAAGTTGTCCATGTGTATTAACGGTTTCGTATTTAATTCTAGGTTTTTTAGGTAAAAAAG
>JALVBA010000109.1 GCA_027010905.1 Marinilabiliaceae bacterium | reverse complement strand
GAGTATTGATACTAAATATTGATGCAAATATAGGGGGAATGAGAAATTAAACTCTGTGACCTTAGTTACAGAGACTGAATTATTTTTATAACACCCCTGTCAAGGGCAATAAATCCATCCTTTTCCAACTGTTTTAGTAATCTGGAAATAACTTCACGTGCAGTGCCGATTTCATTGGCAAGTTGTTGGTGGGTAATTTTTATCTCGTCTCCATGTTTTTGCTGAAGCTCCTTTAATTTATCATACAACCGACTATCGGTCTGTTTAAATGAGATACTGTCAACAAGATTTAACAGTTCATCTAACCGCGAATTGTACAACCTCATCACAAACTTACGCCAGCTTTTATAACTGTCCATCCACTCTTTCACTTTAGCTGCCGGAACAACAATTAGCTTTGTGACCTCTTCGGTTATTGCTTCTGCGTTACTCTGCTTATCGTTAATACACGAGGTAATGGAGAGAATGCAACTTTCGCCCGGACTAATATGATAAAGGACGATCTCCTTCCCATTCTCATCAGTCTTTCTGACTTTTATACTTCCGTCAATTATTAAGGGAATCTCCTTGATATAAGCATCCTGCTTAAGAATTGTTGTTTCCTTTGGAATTTCAATCTCGGCCAACTCATTGATTTGATTTAACAGTTCAGATTCAAAAACATTATTAAAACTCAATAGCATCGGCAATAAATTCAAACATAAAGACTACAACACGTTCTCGAACTGTTTCCAAAGTGGCTCCTTTTTTGGTGTTGGAGCAACAATTACAACAGACTCCTTTTTTACGGGATGAATAAATTCAACGCGCCGTGCATGCAGGCTGATGCTGCCATCTTTATTTGATCGTGAAAAACCATATTTCAAATCCCCTTTGATAGGACAGCCTATACTTGCCAGTTGACAACGAATCTGATGGTGTCGGCCTGTTTGAAGATCAACTTCGAGGAGGTAGTAATTTGTAGATCGTGAAATAAGTTTATAGTTTAAGATAGCCAACTTAGATCCAGAACGAAGTTTTTTAAAAGCATGCGACTTATTCTTTTCGGAATTTTTAAGTAGGTAGTGACGCAGTTCATCCTCATCCTTCTCCGGCAAATCATTTACCAGTGCCCAATAAGTTTTTTTAATTTCCCTCTCCTGAAGCATCTTATTGAGTCTCACCAATGCTTTGGTTGTACGGGCAAAGATAACAATTCCACTCACAGGTCTGTCAATTCGATGCACCAAACCGAGATAGACGTCACCCGGCTTTTTATACTTTTTCTTAACGTACAATTTCACCTTGTCGAGCAACGACTCATCACCCGTACTGTCTCCCTGAACTATCTCTCCGGCAGCCTTATTTACCGCAATAATGTGATTATCCTCAAATAGTATATCCACTTCGTAAAACTATTAACTATTATCTTCTTAAAAAACATCTGCAAAATCTAACGGGTAGAAGATTAAATAACAATACCTCTCATCCCAACAATGGCGACTTTCCCATAACACCCACCAAATCTCAACATCTCACATCCCACAATACTAATACTGTTCCTTTTCATTTGGAAAATCCAGACTTTTAATATCCTGCACATAGTTTTTTACAGCACCCGATATCTCGGCAAAAAGATTGTGGTAGCGACGTAAGAAGCGTGGTGAGAACTCCTGATTAATACCTAGCATATCATGCAAAACCAACACTTGACCGTCAACATGTTTACCAGCCCCGATACCAATTAATGGTATAGTCAACTCCTCGGCAACTCTTTTAGCAAGAATAGCAGGAATCTTTTCCAGAACAATACTAAAACAGCCTGCATCCTCGAGCATATGAGCATCCTCGATAAGTTTTTCAGCCTCATCTTTCTCCTTGGCTCTTACCGTGTAGGTTCCAAACTTATGGATTGACTGAGGTGTTAATCCCAGATGCCCCATTACCGGTATTCCGGCAGATATTATTCTGGTAACAGACTCAAGCACCTCACGGCCACCTTCAAGTTTAACGGCATCAGCAGCTGTCTCTTTCATTATTCTAATAGCAGAGGTAAGTGCCTCTTTCGAATTCCCCTGATAGGCACCAAAAGGCATATCAACCACAACCAAAGCCCTGTTAACACCTCTCACCACCGATGCACCATGGTATATCATCTGATCAAGAGTGATGGGAAGAGTGGTCTCCCATCCGGCCATCACATTCGATGCCGAATCCCCCACCAATATCACATCAACACCGGCCGCATCCACAATTCGTGCTAGTGAATAGTCATACGATGTGAGCATCGAAATCTTTTCACCTTTCATCTTCATCTCATTCAATACATGAGTAGTTACTTTTCTTGCCCTCTGGCTCATTGCTACTGACATAGGATATTGGAATTTATGGATTTATGATGTTCTATGTATGGTGTATAATGTTCGATATATGATATTTAACTGCAAAGATACAACAACTTTTCATTTGTTCATTATACCATCTCTAAAACTCATCAATAGGGTATAAAAAAGGCTCTTTTCTATAAAGGAGTCTTTTTTGCTATACATATATCTGTAACTATATTCTTTAAAAGTCTGACAAGTAGATATCGAATATAAGAATGGAATTAGGAGGAATTGTCCCTGCTGCTTCATTTCCATAAGCTAAGCCTGAAGGAATATAGAATGTTCCCTTGCCTCCTTTTTTTAACAGAGGTATACCTTTCTGCCACCCTTTAATCACTCCATTAAGTGGAAATATGGCCACCTTACCACCATTATCGTCAAACACCTTTCCCGTCTCCATGAGGCGACCTTCATAATATACGCTAACGGTACTATAAATATTAGGATGCTCACCGGTTCCCTCTTTAGTTATCTCATAATACAAGCCTGAGTTGTGTTTAATTACATTATCAAGGTTATTCTCTTTTAAATAATCCTGAATTAACTTATCATCAATGGCAGCCTGAGCAGCAGAATCAAATCCATCTCCATCGTCCTTTTTCCCACATGCAGAAACAACTAATGTAATTGCAAATAATAATAACCTGAGTTCGATATAAGAATTATGATTTTTTATTTTGTAAAAAGGATTGTTTTAGTTATCTTAAAGCATTGAGCAACAAAAAGATAACATAAAACAATCC